>JAKURX010000052.1 GCA_022451505.1 Acidimicrobiales bacterium
CAGTCATGTCAGCAAAACCAGGACCGCCGGCATCAGCAGCTCGAACCTGAGCCACGATGCCTGTTGAAGTCATGGGCCGCGAGAACAAGAAGCTCTCCTGACGCTTAGCCGTAGGCCAGATACCAGAGTCGGCAATGTCGTAGAGGCCCTTAGCCAAGCCCTCAAGCTCGTTGACCCAGTCCACAGTCGGCGTCACCAACTCGAGACCAAGACGTTCGGCAACACCTCTCGCGATGTCAATCGTGTAACCGACCACCTCACCGCTGTCCGGATCTATCGCCGTAAACGGTGGGAAGTTTCCCGTAGTTACGACAATCAACTTGCCTTCCTCGACAAGACCCGGAACGCCTCCAGTCGAAGCCGCTGGAGCCGCAGTCGCTGCCGGGGCAGCCGTCGTGGCCGCCGGTGCGGCATCGTCGTCGTCGCTACCACAAGCAGCCGCAACCATCGTCAGCGTTAGCAACAAAGCCAACACCCTTGTCAAGCGCTTCATGTTGAGTTTCCCCTCATCTTGTTTGGTTCCCATTGAGCCCATGTTGGGCTCCGAGATCTATTTAGGAGGACGGCGGTTTAGTAGCTAAACGGCCATCCCTTCCAGTAGTTGCGAATCTTGATCCAGATGCCGTACAGGCCTAGCGGCTCGAACAGCAAAAAAAAGATGATTAGGAGGCCGTAGATGATCTCATCAAGGGCGCTCACTGGCAACGGGTAGCCCAGGGCGGTCTCCATCACGGAAACGAAGCCTCCGTCGCCCTGTCCCGTGCTGATCAGGAAATCGAAGAAACCTGAGAACACGCCTCCCTCCTCGGCCTGGTGCTTCATCCAGTCCACGATCTCCTCAACGAAACGGTGAGATGTCACGACGAAGAATGAGCCCATCAAAACTCCTGACACGCGTCCCATTCCTCCGATGAGGAGCGCTGCGATGAACGTGACCGCACCGATGAGACTCCATTGTTCCGGGGGTAGTTGCACAGACAGCGAGGCGAACAGGGACCCGCCGATCCCGGCGTAGAAGGACGAGATCGCGAACGCGGTGGTCTTGTAGCGGTATTCGGGGACACCCATGATCTCAGCGGCGACGTCACGATCGCGAATGGCCTGAAGTGCCCTACCGGTTCTAGTGCGAGCAAGGTTGGCGGCCATCCAAGCCATGACGATGACGATGACCAGAAGGAACAGGTAGGTCTTCTGGTTCTTGTTGATGTCGAACCACAGCCAATGCCCATCTCGAGAAAAGTCGAGGAATGGTTCATCCTCCTTCCAGAGTCGGAGTTCCATCCGAGGCCACTTTCGGCCCAGTGCGCCTGGACCCGCGATCTCCGGAAACACCCGTGAGAGGTGAAGCCCGATGAAAACGAGACCCAGGGTGACGATGCCGAGGTACAGGCCACGGACCCGAACCGCTGCGGGAGCGACCGCGATACCGACTGCCGCGGCAACGACTCCGGCAGCCGGAAGCCACAACCACATGGGAAGGCCCCAACCCCACAAATTCGAAGACGCCTTTCCCCCCATCAGCACTGCCGTGTAGGCGCCAACGCCGCCAAAGAACGTGTGGCCCAACGAGATCTGGCCACCCAGACCCATCAGAATGTTCAAGCCGAGTGCAGCGATCGTGAAGCAGAGCGCCCTATTGACGAGGCGCAGCCACACGTTGTCACCTAGGAAGCGAACGACCGGGAGTTGGTCAATTATCGGCAGGTCGAACGGCATCAGCACGGCCACGACCAGAAAAAGGCCGAGAATGACTTTCTTGGTGCGCGTAGGCATGAGTTGCGACTCGGCCTCGTAGGACGTGTAAAGGTTCGGTCGACCCCTCATACCCGGCGGACCTCTGCTGTTCCGAACATGCCGTAAGGCCTCACCAAAAGACCAACGAGCATGACCACGTAGGGCACCACCTGTTGGTAGCCCGTGCCGATGACACCTGTGTAACTCGCGAGGTACTGGCCAGCAAAGACTTCGGCAAATCCGATGATTAGGCCACCGACCAGTGCCCCGACAACTGAGTCAAGGCCGCCGAGAATCACCGCTGGTAGTGCACGAAAAGCAAAGAAGGCACCGTCCCGACTGGCCAAGCCAGCCGGGCCCCAGGGAGGCATTGAGGCGAAGATCCCGGAGATCGCAGCCAAGGCGGCTCCAACCGCCCAGGCGATGGCGAAGATCCGACCAACGTTGATGCCCTGGGCAAGCGCTGCTTCCTGATCGAAGGCGGTGGCCCTCATGGCCACACCGGTCCGGGTCTTGAAGAACCGCCAGGTGCCGAGGAAGGCGACACCGGCCATTCCAATGGCTGCGATGTAGGACCAAGCGACCATGGCGCCACCGATTTTGAACGTCTCCATCCCCCATGGGATACCAAGTCCCCGCGGGGTGGTGTTGACAGCGTCGAAGGCGACAACTCGAATCACGACTTCCAGCCCGAGGGTGATGACGGCCATCGAGAAGATGGGTTCGCCAATCATCGGGCGAATAGTCAGACGCTCGATAACCAGGCCAAGTACCGCCGTGGCGGTTGCAGCCAACAAAAGTGCGATGAACCAGTGGACCCAACCCGGTCCGCCAACCCAGCGACCGGGCACTTCCCAGTCCATGAAGATGATTGACAGGAACCAGGTTCCAGCAAGAGCTAGCGCTCCCTGGGCGAAGTTGACCGTCTGGGTGGCCTTGTAGATGAGGACGAAGCCGAGCGCCAGAAGCGCATAGAGCGACCCGAGCGCGAGAGCCTTGAAGAGCGTCTGGACAAAGGTGTCCAAAGCGTTGGCAGCCAGCACCAGCGGGAGGCCGCTCACGCGTACATCTCTTCGATGAGCTCGTTGAACGTTTCCTCCATAGAAGACCTCTTGATCTTCTGGGTGGCTGTGAGCTCGCCGTCCTCGTGGTCCAGTTCCTTGGGAATCATCCGGAACCGCTTGATCTCCTCGACCCGGGCAAACTTCTCGTTGGTTTCCTTGACCACACCCTGGATGAGCTCTAAGACCTCGGGCTTTTCCGATAGGTCGCGGTACGTGGTGTAGGGGATGTTTTTCCGCAGGGCCCAATCGCCGACGGTGTCCAGCTCGATGCCGATAAGCGCTGACAAGAACTTGCGTCGGTCCCCAATGACCATGGCCTCCTTGACGTAGGGCGACGTCTTGAGGCTGTTTTCGATCTCCGAGGGCGAGATGTTCTTGCCCCCCGAGGTGATGATGATGTGCTTGATCCGGTCCACAAGCCGAACATGGGTGCCGTCCACCCACTCGCCAACGTCGCCAGTCATGAGCCAGCCGTCATCGGTAAAGGTCTCTGCCGTCTGCTCGGGCTTGTTCCAGTAGCCGGCGAACACTCCCGGATGCTTGACCTGGATCTCGCCTGTTTCCTCGTCGATCCGAAAGCCGAACTCCGGCCGGTTTTGGCCAATGGGCTCTCCGACCGTTCCCAACTTCAGGCGCCCCGGGAAGTTCGTAGTGGCGATGGCCGAGTTCTCAGTCATTCCGTAAAGTTCGTAGACCGGCACGCCGATCCCCATGAAGAACTCCAGGATCTCCGGGGCGATGGGGGCCGCACCGGATCCTGCGTACCAGCAGCGTCGCAGGCCGAGCCTCTCCTTCAGGGCCCGGAACACCAGCGGGTAGCCGATGGCGGCCAACAACCGGCTCCGGAAGGTGTGCAGGCCGCCGTTGGCCACCTTGTCCCGACCGATCACCCCGGCGAGGAAGAGCCCGAACCCCAGCCACAGGCGCTTGAACGCGCTGGCGTCTGCGCCCTTGATCGTGACCCCTGCGTGGAGTTTCTCCCAGATCCGGGGCACGGCGAAGAACAGGGTGGGCTGGACCTCTCGGAGGTTTTCCTGGACGGTGTCGATGGACTCAGCGAAGTTGAGGGTCATGCCGATTTGGGCAACGGTGAACGTGGAGAAGATGCGTTCGGCTACGTGGCACAGCGGCAGGTAGCAGACCTGGACATCGTCACCGGATGGCGTACGGCCACCGCGCAGGGAGGGATCGTCGAAGTACGACATGCAGTAGGCCACGTTGGCGTGGGTGAGCATCGCTCCCTTCGGCGGGCCTGTCGTTCCCGACGTGTAGACGAGCGTCATCACGTCGTCGACATGCGCCTGGTCCATGAGGTCCTCGACGGCATGCTCATGGGCCAAACGATGCTCCCGTCCGATGGCCAGGAAGTCGTCCCAAGCCAGGAGCCGCTCGTCGTCGTACTGCCGCACACCGCGGGGTTCGCAGTAGAGGATCTTTCGGACACCGGCGATCTTCGAACTATCGATCTCGAGCACCCGGTCGACCTGTTCCTGGTCCTCGGCCAGGTGGAGCACCGACCCGCAGTCGGTCAACAGGTACTCCACCTCAGCCGTGGGGTTAGTGGGGTAGAAGCCGACGGTGATGCCGCGCACAGCCACCGTGGCGAAGTCCAGGATCAGCCACTCGGGTCGGTTCTCTGATTGGATCGAAACCCGGTCGCCGACGTCGACACCGAGGGCCAGCAGGCCGTGGGCCGCAGTGTGGACGAGATCCCAGGTCTTCTCCCACGTGTACTCCTGCCAGATGCCGAAGTCTTTCTCCCGCATCGCCACCTTTTGGGGGCGGAGTAGGGACATTGTCCGGATCTGATTGGCGATCGTGACAGCTCGTGGTGACTCCTCGACGACCAGGGGTTCACCATCGGTCAGCGCCATGGCCTGTCCATCCATCGTCGACTGCGAGCCGCGCAAACCTGGGACGTCCAAATTAATACAGTCAGTTGTTGAATGATCAGAGCTTGAACGCGCTGGGTTTGAGGGCCGAACGGTATCCCCGACCGCGGGTTTGCGACCAGCCCGCTTCGTGACAACTCCGTGATGCCGTAGGGCCTTTCCGGGATCAGCAAGCCGTCCCCGCCCCTCGGTAGGGTCGCCGACGTGGACCCCTCATCGTCCCGCCTGGTCGACCCCCCGGCTGGAGACCTGCCCATCCTGACCGTGGGCGCCCTTGGTGCCCTGGTGAAGGACGGACTGAACGAACTGTTCCCCGAGGACCTCTGGGTGGAAGGACAGGTCTCCAACTACCACGAGGCGCGGTCGGGCCACGCCTACTTCGACCTCGTCGAGCCGTCAGAGATACCCGGGGAGGCCGTATCGGCAAAGCTCAGCGTTGCACTGTTCAAGAATTCCCGGGCCGCGGTTGACCGGACCCTGGCCGGGGCCGGCGGCCTTTCCCTGGTCGACGACCTCCAACTCCGGATCCGGGCCCGGCTGGACTTCTACCCACCCAACGGCCGCCTGCAGCTGATCATGAACGGGGTCGACCCGACGTTCACTTTGGGACGTCTCGCCGCTGAGCGGGAACGGATCCTGCGCCAACTGGCCAAAGAGGGCCTCCTCACCGCTAACCGGGCGAACCCCATTCCCGTTCCCCCGCTGCGCATCGGCCTTGTGACCAGCGTGGGCTCAGCAGCCCATGCCGACTTCATTCAGGAGCTGACTCGCAGCGGATGGCCGTTCACCATCCTGGAACACGACACCCGGGTCCAGGGTGACGGCGCAGCCGCCGACCTTTCCGAGGCCCTTCACATGTTGGCTACCCACCGACCCGATGTCATCGCCTTGGTCCGAGGTGGGGGATCGGCCACCGATCTGGCGGCCTTCGACGCCGAGGTCCTGGCCCGCACCATCGCCGCGTTGGACGTGCCGGTGGTGACCGGCATCGGCCATGAGGTGGACCGCTCGGTAGCCGACGAGGTGGCCCACACCGCCCTCAAGACCCCGACGGCCTGTGCAATGGCCATCGTCGAACAGGTCCGGACCTTCGCCGACGCTGTGGCTGGGCTGCAGGTCGCCATCGCCGAACGGGTAACCGGCGCCGTCGACCGGGCCGGCCTGTTGGTCGACGACCTGGCCCGCCGAACGGCGGCAGCGGCCACCGCCGTGTTGGACCGCCGGGCCGACCGGCTGGTCGACCTCGAGGGGCGCCTGCGGCGCGGGCCACCGGGAATCCTCGACCGCCAGGCGGAACGGCTGGACGGCATGGCGGGTCGCCTCCGGGCCCTGGACCCGGCTCGGATCGTGGCCCGCGGCTGGTCTATTACCCGACGGGCCGACGGCAGCCTGGTCAGGTCGGTGGCCGACGTCTCGCCCGGCGACCCGCTGGTCACCCGGGTTGCCGGAGGTACGGTCACCAGCACGGTCGACGCCACGTCGGCCGACGACCCTGGGGAGGCACGGTGAGCGACGACCAGCCAACGGACATCGGCGGCTACGCCGCAGCCCTCGATGAGTTGCAAGAGATCCTGGCTGCCCTGGAGTCCGACACCACCGACGTCGACCAGCTGGCCGTCAGGGTTGAACGTGCCGACGCCCTGATCCGCCACTGCCGGTCCCGGCTGGACGACGCCCGCCTCCGGGTCGACCAGGTGGTCGGCTCCCTCGACGAAGACTGACCGACGAGGTCGGTTACCCCACCGCCATGTTCATCCGCAAGCTGACCGCCACCGACGCCTTCCTGGCCGTGGACCTGGCTGACGTGGCCGGTCACGGCGTGGCCCGGCTCGCTCCCAAGATCCTTCAGGGTGGCGCCCGGGACCTGGCCCGGTCGACCACCTACGCCCTGGCCATCCTGGAACGCCGGGAGACCGGTATTTCCGCCGGCATCAACGCCACCCCCGAGGACCGGACGGTGGCCCTCACCGCCTTCGCCGGGGAGGTCGCCGGCTGGGAGGCCAGCTACCGGCTGACCGCTGCCAAGGGGGTAGAGGCCGGTGAGCTGGGTGCCGTGGAGGACCCGGCCGACGCTGTCCTGGTAGCCGCCGGGGCGGTAGCCGCCGCAATGGCCGCCTGCCCTACGGCCGAAACGGCGGTAGTCGACGGTTCAGGCGGGCCGGCGCTGACCGAAGCCCTGGCCGACCGGGGGCTTTCGGTGCTGGAGGTCGAGGACCCGCTCACCGCCCCGGCCGACCTGCTGTTCGCCGGGGCCCGAGTAGGGGCCATCGACCACCGGACAGCCGACCGACTGGACGTACGGGTGGTGGTCCCGACCGGACCGCTGCCTCTGACCACCAAAGCCATCGCCCACTGTCGGCACAACGACATCCTGGCCCTACCCGACTTCGTCACTACCTGCGGGCCGCTGGTCGGCGACGCCGATCGAACCCGGGCCCTGGTGAGCGAGGTCGTCGCCGACGTGGTGGGCCACGGCGACGGACCCGTGCTGGGCGCCTGCGAGCGGGCCGAAGCGTTCCTGGCCGGCTGGCTGGACGAGCTTCCCTTCGGCCGTCCTATGGCCACCTGAAGGCCACCACCCAACACGCCTGTTAACACCTAACCGGCAGCCTGAACGACGGTCCTTAGCCGACATCCAACCGGTTACTGGCAAACCGTGCTGCCATGCGCCGGACCAGGGAGCGCTCCCCGGCCAACACCAGGTACTCCTGGTTCCTGAGGTGGGAGACCTCGCCGACCCGTTCGCCGGACGGCGAGTGAATGCCAATCTGGGCCCCGACGTACCTCTTCGAGTCGAAGGCCAGCAAACAAACCTCGCCCCGGATCCGGCACAGGTCAACCAGGTCGTCCCGACCGATCCACGCCTCGTCGTTGTAGGAGACCACCACCACCTCGGCGTCCACGGCGGCCACGACTTCGGCCAGGGCGGCTGGCATCTCCCGCTTCCGGTTGAACGGGCTCCTCGTGGAGCCGTCTCGTACGTCGACTCGCTTGCAAGCCACTCCGTAGTGCTCCGGGGCGTCCCACGCCACCAGGGTCTCCCACACGTGGTAGTTGGTCACGTACCGGTGCTGGTTGTATGGGGGGTCTAGGTAGGCGAGATCGAACGGGCCGAGCGCCCCGGCCAGGTCCACGGCATCGCCCCTCAACGCGGTTCCCGCGCCGGCCAGCAGGACGGGAGGCCGCAGGTCCAGCGGGTTGAACGACCGGGGTGCCCACGACTTGAGGTAGGCCATCTGCTGACCGGTGGTTGAGTCCACCCGGTCGGCCGCCTCCAGCAGGCTGGTCAGCAGAATCGGGAGCAGGAGAGACCCGGCGAAGTCGGCATCCAGCGCGTTACGGATGGCGTCAATTCGTGCCCCGTTGAACGGTTGAAAGAAGCGGGACTGTTCGCAGAACACCTCGGTGACGTAACCGGGTTCGCCTGGGAGGTGAGACAGGTGCTCCAACGCCTCAGCCACCTCCCCGGCGTCAACCAGGTCGGCGTCGGCCTCCACGTAGCACCGGGCGAAGGCCTCCGAGTAGCGGGCCGAGTCCACGGCGGTGACCAGGCCGCCCCGGCACTTGAACTCCTGGGCTACCCGGGTGGTCCCGGTGAACAGGTCGAGGGCCGTCCGGGCCCCTGAGGCGGTAAACATCTCACCGAGTACCGGCACCAACCGTCGCTTGGATCCCAGGTACTTGATCACGGGGTCAGCCCGGTGGGCCACGGCGGAGGGGCGATCGGCATCCCGACATCGTGCCTCATCGCCCTACGATGATCGGCGTCCCTTCGGGACGCCTCGGGGCTGTAGCTCAGTTGGCTAGAGCACCTGCTTTGCAAGCAGGGGGTCGTGGGTTCGATTCCCATCAGCTCCACCATGGACCATTCACCCCGTGGACCATCGGTCGACGACCTGGTCGACCGGTTTCGTGAGATCTGCCTCGCCCTCCCGGACGTCGAGGAACGCCTCAACCACGGGATGCCGACGTTCGGTGTGGCCAAGCGCCCAGCCTTCTGCAACCTCCACGAGAGTCCAGTCGACGGGCGACCCAACCTCTGGTTCAAGGCGGCCCCCGGGGTACAGGCCGAGCTGGTGGAACAGGAGCCGGAGCGATTCTTCGTTCCCCCCTACGTCGGCCCGCGGGGCTGGGTGGGCCTCCGCCTGGACGTGGACCTCGACTGGGACGAGGTGGCCGGCGTGGTGGAGGAGTGCTGGCGGCTCACCGCCCCTCGACGCCTCGTCGCCGAGTACGACGAGATAGCCACCGGACCCCAGGTATCTGAATAGTGTGCCGCGATAGTTGATAGCGAGATGGCTTCGGCCCGGGAGCGCGCGGACAAGGTCTATGACCAGGCGGTCGTGTGGGACGCCCACGCGGGTGTGTATCCGGACCCGCGTACCGACCTCGCCGGTCTGGAGAACTGGCGCCAAGCGGGCGTCAGCTTCGTCTCGCTAAACGTTGCCTATGACATCCCGTCGTGGGAGCAGACGTTTCCTGTGCTCGCCGCCTACCGACGGTTCATCGGGTCACACCCCGACCGCTACCTCATCGCCGACACTGCCGACGACGTGCGCCGAGCGAAAGCCGAGGGACGGCTGGCGGTGGCCTTCGACCTCGAGGGCATGTGCGCTTTGAACGGGGACCTCGGAATGATCGCCCTGCTTCACGAACTGGGAGTGCGTCAAGCACTGTTCGCCTACAACCTCAACAACGAGGCAGGCGGTGGCTGTCACGACGAGGACACCGGTCTTACCGAGTTCGGTCGAGCGGTCGTCCACGAGATGAACCGCGTCGGGATGATCGTGGACTGTTCGCATTCCGCCTATCGGACCACCATGGAGGCCATGGAGATCTCCACCGGCCCCGTGGTTTTCTCGCACTCGAATGCGAAAAGGGTGTGGGACCACGACCGCAACATCACCGACGACCAGGCCCTGGCGTGCGCAGCCACCGGTGGTGTGATCGGGGTCTGTGGCCTCGGCATCTTCCTCGGTGACAACGACAGTTCGACTGACCTTCTGGTCGAACACACATGCCACTACGTCGAACTCGTTGGGCCGGAACATGTCGGCATCGGCCTTGACCACATCCACGAGTCCATTGATCTGGCCGACGAGTTGAGCGCCAGGCCCGACTACTGGCCTCCTGGCCAGCAGTACGACACTCCAGGTATCACCGGTGCCCACCCGGAGCAGATCCACGGGATCTGTGACCACTTGCTTGCCCGGGGGCTCTCCGATGCTGAGGTCACCGGAATCCTCGGCGGCAACTTTCTGCGGGTTGCCGAACAGGTCTGGGGTTGAAGTTGTGAGTGCAATTTCTGTAATTGCCGAATGGGCATCGGGGGTCTCCGAAGACCATGAGGGCGGGGCCTACGGCCGCGCCAGGGATGGGTGCATCGACACCGTCGCTTGCCTGGTGGCCGGCGCCCACGACCCCGCGAGCGTCGCAGCACGCGACGCCATTGCGGGATGGGGCACCGGGGCGGCCACCGTCGTCGGAGACTCAGAGCGCCGACCGGCCCCGTGGGCGGCATTGGCCAACGGCACAGCTGTCGACGCCCTTGATTTCGACGACTACGACGTTCCGGCCGCCAGCCACCCGAGTGCGGTCATACTCCCCGCCCTGCTCGCGCTCGGCGAGGAGCGTGGAGCCTCGGGTCGGTCTCTACTCGACGCCTACATCGTGGGGGTTGAGGTGCAACTACGTCTGGGTGAGGCCCTCAACATGTCGCACTTCCATAAGGGTTTCCACTCAACGGCCACAATCGGAACACTGGCAGCTTCGGTTGCCTGCGCACGCCTCCTCGGCTTCGACGCCGCTACCACCGGTCACGCCCTTTCCATTGCTACGAGTTTGGCGGCTGGATCGAAATCCCAACTCGGCACGACGACCATCCACCTGCACACCGGGCTGGCGGCCCACAACGGCGTCTTAGCCACCGCGTTGGCTGGCGTAGGCGCCACCGGGTCGGTCGACGCTCTTGACGGTGACTGGGGGACTCTCCGACTTCTAGCCGATGGGGACGCTCCCGGCTTCGACATCCCCCTATCAAAGCTTGGGGACCCACTCGCCATCGTCGAGTTCGGACTCTGCGTCAAGCCATATCCGTGCTGCAGCTACACGACCTCTGCGATCGACGGCGTGTTGTCACTGCGGGCTGAGCACGGCCTTGCTCCCAATGAGGTGGCCGAGGTCATTGCCCGCATCCCTGCAAGGAATATCGAATTGTTGAAGTTCCCGAAGCCGGAAGATGAACTCGAGGCGCGCTTCAGCATGGAGTTCTGCCTAGCGGTGGCCTTGCACCGCGGAGCCGTCCTCGTGGCCGACTTCACACCTACGGCCATTACCGAGAAAGAGGTTCGGGCGCTGTTACCAAGAATCCGGATGGAGGCACTGTCCGAAACTGCAGAACATGAGAACGTGACGATCCTGCTCCGTGACGGTCGCATGCTGGAACGCACAGTTGAACATCCTCGTGGGTCAGCGGCGCTTCCGTTCAGCGAAGACGAACTCCTCTCCAAGTTCGATTCGTGCATGGACGGGGTGCTCGGAGCCGATGACGCCACAGCCCTCAAGCAGACCCTTATCGACATCGAATCCCTCGACGACATCCGAGACCTCACCCGGTACCTGGGTCCCTCCAACTGATCCCGATTCCCGACACTTCTCGTGCCCTAGGCAACAACCCTGCAGTGGTAACTGACCACCCCTGGGTTCGACAGCCCACCACCAGAGAGGCCCGGATTGGGGCACCGAGGGCTACGCAGGAAGAAATCAACACGCTCTCCAATAGCGTTTCGAGGTGAGCCTCAACCGTGACTTCAAGATCCGTGGCTACACGGTTGGCCAGATACCAAATCTGCCTCTGATTGTCGTGATCGTTGCCACCGTGATGGGACAAATGACTGAGCAGGGATCGGTCACTAATCGGCTCATGGACTCTGTTTTCTTGGTGAGCCTTAGCATCTGGAGTTATCTAGAGACCTTCGATGGCGCCAACGCATTTCGAAGAGTCCTGGGAATAGCGGGGTTTGTCGTCGTCTTGCTTTCA
>JAKURX010000053.1 GCA_022451505.1 Acidimicrobiales bacterium
GTGGTCTTTCCGGCTTGACTGCCCCCTACGACGCCGACCACAGTGCTCCGCACGGGTCGGCATCCTAGAAGGGCGACTCGTCCGGACGCCCCCCCGGGTGCATCGACCAGTAGATCGACGCCGGGGTCAGTACCGGTAGTGGTCGGCCTTGTAGGGACCGTCGACCGGCACGCCGAGATAGCCGGCCTGTTCGGCCGACAGTTCGGTGAGCCGCACCCCCAGAGCATCGAGGTGGAGCCGGGCCACCTTCTCGTCCAGGGCCCGGGGCAGGGTGACCACGTCGACCCCGTATGACTCGGCCCGGGCGTGTAGCTCGATCTGGGCCAGGACCTGGTTGGAGAAGCTGGCCGACATCACGAAGCTGGGGTGCCCGGTGGCGTTGCCCAGGTTCAGGAGGCGTCCCTCGGACAGCACGATCACCGAGTGGCCGTCGGGGAACACGAACTCGTCCACCTGGGGCTTGATAGTGATTCGCTGGACGTCAGACATCCGCTGCAGCCCGGCCATATCGACCTCGTTGTCGAAGTGGCCGATGTTGCCCACGATGGCCTGGTGCTTCATCCGGCCCATGTGCTCGGCGGTGATGATGCCGCGACAGCCGGTGGCCGAGATGAAGAGGTCGGCCCGGTCCAGCACCCGCTCCAAGGTGTTGACCTCGTATCCCTGCATGGCGGCCTGAAGGGCGCAGATGGGATCGACCTCGGTGATGATCACTCGCGCTCCCTGGCCGCGCAGCGACTCGGCACAGCCCTTGCCTACATCGCCGAAGCCGCACACCACGGCGGTCTTACCGCCGATCATCACGTCGGTGGCCCGGTTGATGCCATCGATGAGCGAGTGGCGGCAGCCGTAGAGGTTGTCGAACTTGGACTTGGTGACGGCGTCGTTGACGTTGATGGCCGGGAACAGCAGCTCGCCGGCCTCCAGCATCTGGTACAGCCGGTGGACGCCGGTGGTGGTCTCCTCCGACACGCCCCGGACTCCCCCGGCGATGCGGGTCCACCGTTGCGGGTCGGAGGCCAAGGACTCGGCGAGGGTGGCCAGCACGACCTGCCACTCCTCGGGGTCGTCGTCGCTGGCCGTCGGCACGGCGCCCGCCGCCTCGAACTCGGACCCCTTGTGGACCAGCAGGGTGGCGTCGCCACCGTCGTCCAGGATCAGGTTGGGTCCCTCGCCGTCTGGCCACTCAAGAACCTGGCGGGTGGCCCACCAGTACTCCTCCAGCGTCTCGCCCTTCCAGGCGAACACGGGTACGCCCCGTAGGTCGTCGGGCGAGCCATCGGGACCGCATACCGCGGCTGCCGCTGCGTGGTCCTGTGTGGAGAAGATGTTGCAACTGGCCCACCGGACTCGGGCACCCAGGGCGACCAGGGTCTCGATGAGGACGGCGGTCTGCACGGTCATGTGCAGCGACCCGGCGATGCGGGCACCGGCCAGGGGCTGCTGGTCGGCGAACTCGGCCCGGAGGGCCATGAGGCCCGGCATCTCGTGCTCGGCCAGGCGAATCTCGTTGCGCCCGAACCCGTGGAGCGCCAGGTCGGCGACCCGGTGGTCCTCGGCGAGCGGCGGGGTGGTGGACATGACGACTCCTCTTCGCACCCGAGGGGGGGGTGCCTTCGTGGCTCCGGACAGACCGGACGGGTTCTCGGAACCGGGCTGGGGTCGTCTGACGCCGTTCAGGCAGCCACGGACCCCCGATGCTATCGCCGGTCCGCCGTCCGGTAGCGCCCCACTCCGTGGGACCGTTCAGCCTCCCGCGGAGACCCGGTGGGCCACCCCGTCCACGGCCAGACGGTAGGGGCCGTCGTCTACAGGTATCCAAGCCGCTTCGCCGGGGGTCAGCTCCAGACCGTCGCCGACCGTCGCCGTGCCCTCAACGGCCACTATGACGTCCGGACCGGTCCGCTCCCCGACCTCAACCTCTAGGTCGCCGGCCACCCGCCAGACGGCGAAGTCGTCGACCGGAACCTCGTAGCGGTGCACCCCGTCATCCGGCCGTTGAACGGTGGGCGCCGCGGCCCCGTCGACCACCTCGGCCAACACCTCCGGGGCGACGTGCTTGGCGGTGAAACCGCCGCGGACCACGTTGTCGCACGGGGTCATCACCTCTAGCGCCACGCCGTCGAGGTAGGCGTGCAGGACCCCCGGGCCGACGAAGACCGCCTGGCCCGGCTCCAGCACCAGGCGGCGCATCAGGGGGACCAGGAGCAGCGCCGGGTCTTCAGGGTGGTGGTCGGCGATCCGGAGCACGGCCCCGGCGGCCTGACCGACCGGCCCCGGCGCCCCCTTGGCGGCCCGGGCGGCAGAAACCACCCGATCCACGTCGTCGGAGCGGTCGCCAGCCAGGGCGGCGGCCACCGGGTCTTGAACGTTCGAGCCGTCGACCTCTTCGGGACCGAGCAGGTCGGGGGGCACCGACAGGGTGGCGGCCACCTCGCGCGCCTCGTCCCGCTCCCGGTACCCACAGAGGGCGTCGAAGCGGGAGACGGCGCACAGCAATTCGGGCTTGGGTCCGGGGTCGGGAAAGCAGCGGGCCGGGTCGTCGCGGTCGAGGCCCGCTTCCTCTTCTCGCCGGTGTCCGGCGGCGGCCGTGGCGGCGTCGGGATGGGCCTGCAGCGAGAGCGGCCGGTCGGCGGCCAGGAGCTTGACGAGGAACGGAAGGTCGCCGTCGGCCAGTGGGCGGCCGTCGGCCAGGGTGGCTGGTGCCGACCAGTGGCTGCCGAACCAGAGTTCGGCCTCCGGGCGACCAGACGGCTCGACGCCCCGCAGGGCGGCTAGGGCGGTCACCGAGCCCCAGTCGTAGTGCCGGAGCCTGCCGACCAGCCGATCCACGGTTCGTGCCGCCCCGGGGGTTAGTCCCCGAAGGTCGGACGGATTCCCTCGGCCTCGGCGAGGGCCAGGAGGCGGTCGTGTTCGGCCTCGTCCACCGCCTCGGCCTCGTCGATGAGCATCACTGGGATGCCGTCCCGCACGGCGTAGCGGCGCTGCAGGCGGGGGTTGTAGAGGGCCTCCTCTTCGGCAAACCAGAGGAGGGGGCCCTTGTCCTCCGGGCAGGCCAGAATCTCCAGCAACTTCGGGTCGAGCGTCATAACGGTCAGGTTATTGCCCGACCATGGCCTGTACCTCGGCCACCCGGACCTGGCAGGTCGCCTCGTCGGCGGCTTCCACGTTCAGGCGTAGCAGCGGCTCGGTGTTGGACGGCCGCAGGTTGAACCACCAATCGCCCAGGTCCACCGTGAGACCGTCGAGGCGGTCCTGGGGCCAGTCGGCGTAGTGGGCAGCCACCCGAGCGATCACCGCCTCCGGGTCCACCACCGCAGTGTTGCGCTCGCCGGAAGCGGCGTACCGCTCGTAGGGGGCCAGCAGGCCGCTCATCGGCCCGTCGGATTCCGAGAGGGCCTCCAGCACGAGGAGGGCGGCGATGAGCCCCGAGTCGGCCCGGTAGTTGTCCCGGAAGTAGTAGTGGCCGGAGTGCTCGCCGGCGAAGGCCGCCCCCTCTTCAACCATTGTCTGCTTGATTATCGAGTGGCCGACCCGGGTCCGCACGGCCCGCCCGCCGTTCTCGGCGATCACCTCGGGCACCGCCCGGGAGCAGATCAGGTTGTAGAGCACCGTGGCCCTTGGCTCGCGTTGAAGCACCCTACGGGCCACCAGGGCGGTGGTCGTCGAGCCGGAGACCGGGCGGGCTCGCTCGTCAACCAGGAATACCCGGTCGGCATCGCCGTCAAAGGCCAGACCCACATCGGCGCCCATGTCCAGCACCCGGGCCTGCAGGTCGCGGAGGTTCTCAGGCTGGATCGGATCGGCCGGATGGTTGGGGAACGTGCCGTCCAACTCTGGGTACAACAAGTCCAGCTCGAAGGGCAGGCCTGCGAAGACGGCGGGCACGACCAAGCCGCCCATACCGTTAGCCGTGTCAGCTACCACCCGGAGGGGCCGCAGGGCCTCCACGTCGACGAAGGACCGGACGTGGTCGGCAAAGGCGGGCAGCAGGTCCAGGCTGGTGGTCGAGCCACCACCCGGGCCCTCGTCGAACCCGCCGGCCACATCGGCGGCCATCTGGGACAGCCCCGTGTCATAGCCGACCGGGCGGGCACCGGACAGGCAGAGCTTCATGCCGTTGTAGCCGGCCGGGTTGTGGCTGGCCGTCAGCATGGCCGCCGGGGCGTCGAGGTGTCCGGAGGCGAAGTACACCAGGTCGGTGGAGGCCAGTCCCAGGTCGATTACGTCAAGGTCCTCGGCGACCAGACCCCGGGTGAAGGCGGCGGACAACGGCACTCCGCTGGGTCGCATATCGCGTCCTAGAGCCACCCGGTCGGTGCCGGGCTCGTTCCGCCGGACTAGTCGAGCGAAGGCCCGACCGATGGCCTCGGCCAGCGGCTCGTCCAGCTCCTCCGGGACCCGGCCCCGGACGTCGTAGGCCTTAAAGACGGCGTGATGGTCGGGCATCGCCGGAACGCTATCCACGGTCCCCGGACCGATCGGGGGCCGGGTAGCGGCCCTGGCGGGCCCTCTGTCGGATCCGTACCAAGTCAGCCACCAGGCGCAGCCCGTCGCTGAGGGCCCGCACCGTGGTGCGTTCGGAGTTCTCAACCTCGACGGGCACCTCGGCAAGGGTCAGGCGCCACCGTTCGGCTAGGTGGAACAACTCCACGTCAAAGGCGAACCCGTTCAGGGTGGAGGCGGCGAACAGGCGACGGGCCACGTCGGACCGGAAGGCCTTCAGGCCGCACTGGGTGTCCCGGTACTGGCCGAGCAGCAGGGCGTGGGTGGCCAGGTTGACCAGCCGTCCGCCGACCTCGCGCAGACGACCGGTCCGCACCAGGGTCCGGGTGTCGGTGTGGCGACGGCTGCCCACCACCATGTCGAAGCCTTCCTCCACCCGGGCCACCAAGGCAGCCGCCTGAGCCGGCCCGTAGGCCAGGTCGGCATCAGTGAACACCACGGTCCGGCCGGTGGCCGCCGCTACGCCGGCCCGTACGGCCGCCCCCTTGCCCGAGTTGCGTTCCAGGCGAACCACCCGATCGGCCCCAGCCGCCGCGGCCCGGGCCGCCGTGTCGTCCGGCGAGCCGTCGTCGACAACCACCACCTCCAGGTCGCCCGGGCCATCCAGAGCGTCTCCCAGTTCGCGGCGGACCCGTCCCACAGCGTCAGCGATGCGGTCGGCCTCTCGGAAGGCGGGTAGCACCACGCTGACCCGGACGTCACCGACCGCCGGGGGACGGGGAACGGGTCGGTCCTGTTCGCGGCGGATGACCCGGAACAGGAACGCCCGGTAGGCCATGCCGCGCACGATGGCCGCCGCAGCCACGGCCAGCACCTTGGCGGCCAGGTCTCGACCCGGGCCTCCCGGGGTGCCGACCATGGCCAGGACGGCCAAGTCGACTAGCCCAGCGGCCACCACCACGGAGACGAAGACCCGTCGGATCCGGATCCACCGGGCGAAGGGGTCGTCGCGCAGGGTGACGACCCGGTGGAGGGGACGGGCCACCACGGCGGCGGCGGCCAGCGCCACGACGTCGGCGGTCACCACAGACCAGCCGCGGTCCAGCAGTGCCACGGCCAGGCCGACGTCGACCGTCGTGGCAATCAGGCCTACCACGGCGAAGCGGCGCAGACGTTCCCTCATGCCCGCGTCCCCGACCAGTCGACCGCATCGCCGGGGTCGTCGCCGGCCGCGACATTTGTGTCCTCGTCCCCGTCGACAGTGGCGTCGTCCGCAGGGTCGTCGCCTGTGTCCCCATCGGGGTCCGGTGGGCCGGCGGTCCGCCGCTCCACCCACCGGTCCACGAGGCGGTCTCCGTCCGGCCCGAGGGCCGCCGCGTCGTACCAGGGGGCCGACGGGTCGTCGGGTTCGGGCCGCCGGACCAGCACCAGCAGGGCCACCAGCCCAACGGCGGTCAACAGCATGGCCACCACGTCGACGGTCGTCCGACCGTACGACAAGCGCACCTCCTCGTCGGTCGGGACCACGACCATCAGATTGGGCGTGGCCCGCCACGGGCCAAGGGCCCCCTCGACCTCCCAGTTGGGGAAGTACGAGGTCCGCACCAGGACGGGTACGCCGAGCCGGTCAACCCGGAACGAGACGGTGTCCACCCCGGCTTGTACATCGCGGACGACGACGGCCGGCAAGGGTCGCCGTTCCGGCTGGTCGGCGGCCGCCACCCGCTGCCATCCGTCAGGGCCGCCCACCGTGCGCACCACGGCTTCCGACCCCTGCTGGAATACCTCCACCGCCGGATCCATCCACCCGGCGTGGTCTACGTCGGAGAAGGCGGCCGGCTCGACGTCCAGCGGGACCACTAGGTCGGCCCCGTCGACGGCGAACACCGTCCACGGCCCGCTGGTGGCCAGTTCGGTCAGATGCCGGTGGGCCCGGGCTTCGTCGACGGCCCTCTCGGAGAAGGCGGCGTAGTAGGGGACGCCAAGCTGGCGTAGGTGGTCCACCCCGGCCTCCAGGTCGAAGCCCCGGTAGGGCAGGCCTCGCTGGGCTCGGGACGGCGACACCGACAGCTCCGACTGGACCAAGAAGTGGTACGGGGTGGTAGTGGACGCCTCGAAGTACAGACCCTCCATGGAGCCGATGCAGCCGTCGGTCCAGTGGGGCAGGAGCATGAGGGCCATTGGCGTGCCGTAGCGGACCAGGTCGCTGTGGTACTCCCACAGCAACCGGCCGCACCCGTTCTGTTCGGCAATCCCGACCAGGGTGTCGGTCAGGGCCCGATGCTCCTCCCAGCCGCCTCCCGTGTCGTCGCCCACCCGGGCCTCGTATCCGGCAAAGTTCCATCGGACCCACGGCCGCCCCAGGTTGAGCTCTTCGCTCTCGAAGCCCAGCCACGAGTAGGTGTTACCGGACATCGATCCGGTGGGCAGGACCCGTAACGGCATCCCCAGGTAGGCCACAAGAGCGAGGGAAGCCATGACCGCTCCTCCACCGCTGACCAGGCGACCGGGCCGTCCGGAGGCCGTCCGGCGAAGGCCGTCGAGCATGCGTCCGGTCAGGCGCAGCACGTCGGCGACGCCGATGGCGGCCAGGAGGTAGATGCTCAGGTAGTAGGCGGGCAAGACCCGGCCGTTGTAGAGGCGGCCCTCCGGAAGGTGGACGAAGGCCAGCCCTAGGAAGAGGGCCGAACCGGCCAGCACCAGGCCCAGTCGCCGGCGGAAGGCGATGGAGGTCAACAGGCCGACGGCGGCCACCACGATGGCCAGCTGCAACGGTGGGTCGTTGGTCAGGAAGTCGGCAGCCAGTTCGTCGCGGTCCAACAGGTAGGACCGGAACCGGGTCAGCTTGTGCCACGCCATGTCGTTGAGGTGGGCCCGCTGCCACCAGAACGGCAGCACCCAGAAGGCCGAGCAGAGGCCGGCCACCAGCCCGGTGGTCAGCAACCAGCGCACCGATTGTCGGCCAGGCCGCAGGACGACAGCCACTGCTGAGGCCACCAGGGCGTAAAAGGCGACCAGCAGGTGGCAGAGCCCGGTGAGGGCCAGCAGGACGGCCGCTGGGGCTCGTCCCCGTCCGGTCTCCAGGCCCCGGACCAGCAGGCCCAGATACACGAGGACGGTGGCCACGGCCAGGGTAAAGGCGAACTCGCCGGCCATGGTCGACATGAGATTGCCACCCATGATGTTGAACGACCGGTCGAACATGAACGGCAGGGTGGCCACCGCGGTGAGGGCCGGGCCGGGGAAGGGCAGGCCGGCCAGGCGGCCGGTAAGCCACCCGGAGACCGGCATAACCAGCAGGCCGGCCACTGTGACCCACTTGAGGGCCAGGCCGTAGTGGACGGGGACCACCAACACGACCACCGTGGCCAGGAGGGCAAGGAGGGCTGGCCAGCGGGCCGGGCGGCGGCGGACCACCCGCACGGCGGCCCAGCCGAGAGCCGGCAAGACCACTGCCAGCAGCGGTGTGGCCAGGCCGACGTCCACGGCCACCACGAACAGCATGGGGACCACCATGTAGAAGTGGTAGGCGGGGAACCCGGCGTACCAGTCGGGGGTCCAGCCGCTGAGGCGGAACCGGGGCAGCAGCTCGTCGCGGAGGAAGGCCGGCCCCCAGACGTGGGCGCCCAGGTCGCCGCCGGTGGGGGTGGTGTCGGTGAACAGCACGCCGTCGGGGTTGACCACCCACAGCACGAACAGGACGCTGCCAGTGACCAGGAGGCCGGTCACCCAGGCGGTAAACGAGACCCGACGGAGGATGGCCACCAGCGGGCCGGCCAGCTCGGCCGCCTCGGGGGACCTGGCCGGGGTCGGTTCGGCGACCGGCTCCCCAGGGGCCGGACCGGGGCTGTCCATCAGCCGCCCACGCCGACTAGCAGCATGGTGACGGCCACGGCGTTGAAGCCGAGGTGGGCCCAGACGGCCCGGCCCAGGCGGCCGTCACGCTGGGCCAGCCATCCGCAGACCAGGCCGATGGTCACCAGGGCAGGGAACTGGAGGGGCTGCAGGTGGGCGAATCCGAACACCACAGCCGAGACCACCAGGGCGACCCGGGGTCGCATCCGGGCCTCGAAGGCCCGGAGGGCCAGCCCCCGGAAGAAGACCTCCTCGACGATCGGGGCGCCGATCACGACGGAGAGCACGAGGAGCAGGATCCCGCCTAGGCCGTCGGCCTTGTCGGCCAGCTCGCGGGCCGGCGCTGAGATATCCAGGTCGTCGTCCAGCAGAAGTAGCGGCAGGTAGATGACCGGCACGACGAACATCTGGCAGACGACGCCGACCCACAGTCCTCCCCACGCGTCCCGGGCCCTGGCCCCCCAGCCCAGGTCGGACCAGCGCACCCCCCGCACGACCACCAGCCACAGCGGAACGCCCAGCAGGCCCACCCACAGCGCGGCCTGCATCACGGCGACCATGGACAACGGCAGCACGTCGTCCACCTCGTAGTCGCCGAGGGTGAAGATCAGCCCGGCTACCACCACGCTGGCCACCATCCCGATGACGACGCCAGCCACCACGTGGCCGATGCCCCAGGCCCGACCGGGTTCGGCCTCCTCGACGGGCTGGTCCTCCATTCGACGAACCCTAGCGACGGCTCCAACGGCCGCCCCGGTCGCCTGGCCGGGGTCGATCCGAGACGCCTCTCCCGTACCATGGGGGTATGGCGGAACGCCCCAACAAGCGCGCCGGACGGCGCCCCGAGCGCCTAGACCGGTCCGATCGCCGGCTCCCGACGGCTGACCGACCGGGCCGCGACCAGGGCTGGCCCCGGTGGGGGATCTGGATGGTTATGGGCCTGATCGCCGCCGCCCTGTTCTTCCCCAGTTTCCTGCCCTCCGACCAGATCGACGAGGTGGCCTACGACCGGTTCCTGAACCGGGTGGCGACTGGCGAGGTGGCCGAGATCCTGGTCGACAACCAGACGGGTCGCATCGAGTTCACCGACGCCGAGGGCACGACCCACGCCACCACCGGCCCCCTGGAACTCTCCATCGACGACCGGAGGCTGCTGGCCGACAGCGGCGCCGCTGTGCGCTTTGAAACGCCGCAGCCGGGGTTCCTCCAGACGTGGCTGCCCCTGCTGCTACCCGTCGGACTCATCATCTTGTTCTTCGTGTGGATCAACCGCCGGGCCCAGGGCCAGATGAGCGGGATGATGTCCATCGGCCGGTCACGGGCCAAGACCTACTCCACCGAGCGGCCGGGCACGACGTTCGACGACGTGGCCGGCTATGCAGAGGTAAAACAAGAGATCCGCGAGGTGGTGGACTTCCTGAAGGACACCGAGAAGTTCGCCGAGATCGGCGCCCGGGTCCCCAAGGGGGTGCTGCTGGTCGGCCCTCCAGGCACCGGCAAGACACTCATCGCCCGAGCGGTGGCCGGCGAGGCCGGCGTGCCGTTCCTGTCGGTCACCGGGTCGGACTTCATGGAGATGTTCGTCGGGGTGGGCGCCAGCCGGGTCCGCGACCTGTTCGAATCGGCCCGCAAGATGGGCCGGGCCATCATCTTCATCGACGAGGTCGACTCCATCGGACGCAAGCGGGGAGCCGGCCTGGGCGGTGGCCACGACGAACGCGAACAGACCCTCAACCAGATGCTCTCTGAGATGGACGGTTTCGAGGACACCGAGGGGATCGTGATGCTGGCGGCCACTAACCGGCCGGACATCCTCGACCCGGCGTTGCTGCGGCCCGGTCGTTTTGACCGACAGGTCATGGTCCCTCTCCCCGAACTAGAGGATCGGCGCCAGATCCTGGAGGTCCACACGAAGGGCAAGCAGGTCGGCGACGACGTTGACCTGGGCGTGGTGGCCCGTGGGGCACCCGGGATGAGCGGCGCCGACCTGGCCAACCTGGTTAACGAAGCAGCGTTGACCGCGGTGCGAGCCGGTGACGACGCCATCCGCGCCGAGCACCTGGACGTGGCCCGGGATCGCATCCTCATGGGCCAGAAGCGCGAGTCGATGGCACTCACCGACGACGACAAGGAAAATACCGCCTACCACGAGGCGGGCCATGCCATTTGCGCAGCAGTACTGCCCAACGCCGATCCGGTGCACAAGGTGACGATCATCCCTAGGGGCAGGGCCCTCGGAGTCACAATGATGTTGCCAGAAAGGGACCGGCACACCTCTCGACAGGACCACCTTGAGGATGAACTTGTGGTCTGTATGGGCGGCCGGGTGGCCGAAGATCTGGTATTCGGGGTGATCGCCAACGGAGCCCACAGCGACCTTGTGTACGCCACCGAGTCCGCTCGCCGCATGGTGCGGGAATGGGGTATGAGCAACGTGGTGGGCCCGATGGCCTGGAGCAGCCACAACCAGGTGTTCCTAGGCGACGAGATGCTCGCCGCCCGCGACTACAGCGACGAGACTGCCCGGGTCATCGACAAGGAGATCCAACGGATCCTCGTCGAACAGGAGAAGCGCTGCCGGGACCTGCTGACCAAGCACCGGCAGGCCCTCGACCTGGTAGCCCGGGCCCTACTGGAGCACGAGACGATCAGCGGCGACGAGGTGAACCGCCTCATCGGTGCGGCGACCGGCGGAACGGATCCCACTCAGGGCAACGGCTCGTCCGGCGACACGGCGGTCACCGTCGAACCAGAGCCGGCCGAGGACCCCACCCCGGTCGACTGAGCGGTCCGACGATGGACCGTCTGCTGGTGCTGGCGGTGGTCGCCGCCCTAGCCGGGCTGCTGGCCAGGCTGTTACAACGGTGGCGACCCGGAGGCCCGGTGGCCACCGGCTGGTCGGTACCCGGGCACCTCGACCGCGCTGACTTCGCCGAACCGAACGTCCCGTGGTTGGTCGCAGTGTTCTCCTCAACCGACTGTCCAACCTGCGCCCCGATGGTCGCCGAGGCCCACACACTGGCCGCAGCCCAAGTCGTCATCCAGGAGGTACCGGCCGAGTCGGCCAGCGAGCTCCACGACCGCTATCAGGTCGACGTGGTGCCGATGCTGGTAGTGGCCGACGGGGACGGACTGGTCCGGGCCCACCACCTGGGGCCATCCGCCCCAGGCGAACTGCGTGCTGTCCTGGAAGGGGCTCGCTCGTCACACTCCTTCGACGAGCCCTGAGCGACCCGGCTGGCCGCTAGGAGGAGGGGCGGGCGGCCGTTCCGGCGATCACCACGCCGTCGACCCAGCTCCGGCCGTCGTCACCGCTGCGGTGTAGGCCAACGACCACAGGAACGCTGGCTTCGAGATGAAGAGTGGCCGAGACGTCCGCGGGGATGACAAACCGAGCCTGTC
>JAKURX010000054.1 GCA_022451505.1 Acidimicrobiales bacterium
CCGGTACTTCATCTCCTTGACCAGAACGTGGGTCGACTTCCGGCGCGATTCCTTGGCCCGCTGGGACTGTTCGTACTTGAACTTCCCGTAGTCCATGATCCGGCAGACCGGTGGATCGGCCTTGTCGGCCACCTCCACTAGGTCGAGATCCATCTCCTGGGCCGCCGACAGGGCATCCGGTAGGGACTGGATCCCCATCTGCTCACCCTCTGGCGAGACGAGGCGGACCTGTCCGGCCCGGATGCGATCGTTGATCCGTGGTTCCTGGTTGGTTGGGGCAGCTATCGGTCGTCACTCCTGTGCGTCACGCAGACTCTCTCCTCGTGATTGAACATTGGGACAGCACCCTCCGCACCCCGACCGGGAAACGGCCCCGGAACGCGGAAACGGCGGGCACCGGAAAGCCGACACCCGCCGAGGCAACCCCGGCGCCCCACGGCGGTATGCCGCAGACGTCGTGGATCCGACGAGAAGAAGACCCGAACCCGCTGGACGCGTGCCGGGTGGGGAAAACCCCACTTTCCCTTCAGTTGTGGCCCGTAGGCTACCGGTCCCGCACCGTTCCGGCACCAGCCGCCGGCCCGGTGGGTATCCCGCTCCCTCAGGGGAGCCCGACGACCAGGCGAGGACCCCCCGATGAGCAGCCTCTGGACCCCGGGCGGGGAACATCCCGTCGAACCCTCAAGCTCCCCGCAGGACCCGCCGGTCGACCCCTCCCTGGAGGAACTGTCGCCGGAGGACCGTGAGAAGGTCGAGGCCATGGCCCGCGAAATGGCCGCCGTCCAAGAGCAGCTGGCCTCGACCCCGGCCGCCGTGGTGGTGGCCAACCACTTGATGGGTTTCTACGAGTTGGCGGCCATTCACCTGTCCCAGCAGCCGCCCGACTTGTCCGAGGCTTCGGTGGCTATCGACGCCCTGGCCGGCGTGGTCGACACGCTGCCCGGCCGCCTGGGCGAAGCCGAGGCGACCATGCGCGATGCCCTGCACCAGATCCGGCTGGCCTACGTGGCCGTCGAGAAGGCTATGAGGGAGGCGGTGGCCGACGACGGGGACGAGGCCGGCGACTGACCGGCCTGCCCGCCGGGCGGGTCAGTGGACGATCTTGGAGAGCGGCAGTTCGATGATGTCGGTGGCCCCGGCATCGCGTAGGGCCGGGATCAGCACGTTGATATCCGATTTGGCCACCACGGTCTCCACGGCGAAGCCCGAATCGCCGAACAGTTCGTTCACCGTCGGCGACTTCATCGACGGGATGAGGCCGATCACCGCGTCGAGGTGGTCGCCCACCACGTTCATTTTCACTAGGACCTTCCCCCGGGCCTCCAAGGTGCCCTGCAGGAGCCGGTGGAGTTGCTCCATGGCGTGGCGCTTGTCCGGGTCGGCATAGGCCTCGGGGTTGGCCACAAGCTCGGTGAAGCTGGTCAGGATGGTGTCGATGACCTTCAGGCCGGCGGCCCGCAGGGCTCGGCCGGTCTCGGTGATGTCGACCACCACGTCCACGATGTCGGGCACCTTGGCCTCGGTGGCCCCATAGGAGAGCCGTATGTCGGCCTCCACGCCCTGCTCGGCGAAGAACCGGCGGGTCAGCTCCGGGTACTCGCTGGACACCCGGACCCCTGCCGGCAGGTCGGCTACCGACTCCACCGGCGAGTCGCCGGGAACGGCGACCACGATCCGCACCGGCCGGGCCGTGGCCTTTGAGTAGTGCAGTTCACCGAGCGAGACAACGTCGCTGCCCGTCTCCTGGATCCAGTCCCGGCCGGTGATACCCAGGTCGAACAGGCCGT
Organism: Acidimicrobiales bacterium; assembly: GCA_022451505.1. Lineage (GTDB taxonomy): Bacteria > Actinomycetota > Acidimicrobiia > Acidimicrobiales > MedAcidi-G1 > UBA9410. The sequence continues at coordinate 1,788 of JAKURX010000054.1, forward strand.
CAGCCACGTAGGTGGGGATCTCCTGGGGACGCAGGATGCGCACCTCGTCGATCCGGGGATCGTCGATCGTCGCCCGGTAGTCGACCGACGAGCTGCGGACCACCCCCAGGTCGGCGCCCTCAAACAGTTCGAGCGTCGACTTCTCCAGGGAACCCTTGGGCAGGACCAGCTTCAGCACGGGCTGAACCTATCCGGTCCTCCGTCCGGCCCGCCCCCGGTTTTCTCGGACCGCTGCCGGGCTCAGCCGGCGTCCAGCACCAGATCGATGCGGAGGTCGTCGCCCAGCGGGGTCACGGCGGCGAACCGGCCCCTTCGCAGGCCGGCCAGGGTCGACGCACCCGGGCCGGCGAGCAGGGGACGCCCGTCGTCGCCACCCAGCAGGGCTGGGGCCAGGTAGATGATGTAGTGGTCCACCAGGCCCTCACGGTGGAAGCGTCCTGCCACGTCGGCCCCGCCCTCCACCAGCAGCTGCAGCACGCCCTCGGATCCCAGGCGGTCTAGGAGGTCGGCCGGCTCGCCGTGGTGCTCCTCGGCGGGGAGCACCCGGGCGCCCTCGGGGATGGTCCCCAGCACCACCCGGCGGGGCGCTTCGGCCCCGTCCGGCACGGGAGCGTCTCGCATGTCGAGGCGCGGATCGTCGGCCCGCACGGTGGCGGCTCCCACGCACACGGCGTCGCTGGACGCCCGCAGCAGGTGCACGTCGGCTCGGGCCTCAGCGCCGGTGATCCACCGGCTGGAGCCGTCGGGGGCGGCGATCCGGCCGTCCAGGGTGGCGGCTAGCTTCAGGACGACGTAGGGGCGTCCGGTGCGGCGCTGATGCAGGTAGGGGGCTAGCTGACTGGCCACCTCGTCGCCCAGCACGCCGACCTCCACGTCGATGCCGGCTGCCCTGAGTCTCTCCAGGCCCCGACCGGAAACGTCGGGGTCGGGGTCGGACACTCCGACCACTACCCGGGCCACGCCGGAGGCCACGATGGCCTCGGTGCACGGGCCCGTCCGACCCTCGTGATCGCATGGTTCCAATGTCGTGACCAGTGTGGCGCCGGCCAGTGAGCCCGCCGCCTCGTCCAGGGCGGTGCGTTCGGCGTGGGCGCCACCCGGTGGCTCGGTGGCCCCTCGGGCCACGATCCGACCGTCGGCCACCACCACGGCACCCACCCACGGGTTGGGCGAGGTCCAAAGGCGCGCCGTGTCGGCCAGGGCCATCGCCTCTCGCATGGCCTGACGGTCGTCAACACCGGGTCGTTCAGCCACCGGTCCCCGACCCCTCGCCTGACGGGTGCGGATCGGCGTTGTCGACCAGCAGGCGCACGGCGTGGGGCACCACGTCGGCCACCGCCTCTAGGCACTCCACGCAACCCTTCGCCGAACCCGGAGTGTTCAAGATCAGGGCCGTGCCTGCTGTGCCGGCCACGCCCCGGGACAGGCGACCTAACGGGTTCGCTAGCCGCATGGCCTCGGCTAGCCCGGGCGCCAAGCGGTCCACAACGGCCAGGGTGCCCTCCGGGGTGGCGTCGCGGGGCCCAAAGCCGGTGCCCCCGGTGGTCAGCACCAGGCCGTGGAAGCCGTCCACGAGGGCCTGCAAGGCATTGGCCACCGCGTCGGCACCGTCGGCGGTCACCGCCGTCTCGACCACCGTCCAGCCCTCGGCTTCACAGCAGGCCACCAGGGCTGCTCCGGACCGGTCCTCCCGCACTCCGTGGAACACGCCGTCGGACACGGTGAGCACCTTGACGGCCGGCGAAATGGCGTCGTGGTGCCCGTGGTCGTCCATGGGGCGAGGCTACCGGCGCACCCCGGACAGGCCGGGACCGGAATCGGGTCCGGGCCTGGCACTACCGTCTCTCTCTCATGGGCGTGGACGCGTTGGCCGGCTACCAGATCGGCGACTTCGAACACGGCGGCACCACCCGGACCGTGCTTCGCACCGGGACTGGGCCGGCGGTGATCGTCATCTCCGAAATGCCCGGGATCACCCCCCGGGTGGCCGAGTTCGGCCGCCGGGTGGCGGCCATCGGCTGCACAGCCGTTCTCCCGTCGCTGTTCGGCACACCGGGACGCCGGCCCACCCTCGGCTACTCCCTCAAGACGCTTACCGGAGGCTGCGTGTCGCGGGAATTCGCGGCGTTTATGCGACGGCGGACCTCTCCGGTGACCGACTGGCTGCGGGCCCTGGCCGCCTTCGAGCACGGCCGGTGCGGCGGACCGGGCGTCGGGGCGATTGGGATGTGCTTCACCGGGGGTTTCGCCCTCGGGATGATGGTCGACGACCGGATGCTGGCCCCCGTGCTCAGCCAGCCCAGCCTCCCCCTGCCCTTCGGGGCCCGGCGACGACGGTCGGTGGGCATTTCGGACCGCGACCTGGAGGTGGTCCGGGAGCGGGTGGACGAGGGCGTCTGCGTCCTCGGCCTGCGGTTCAGCGAGGACGGCATGGCACCCGCCGAACGGTTTGAGCGCCTTCGCAAGGAGTTGGGGGACGGGTTCATCGGCGTCGAGCTGGACAACTCGCCCGGCAACCCGTGGTACATCTCTAAGAGGGCCCACTCGGTGCTGACCGAGGAGTTCGTGGATGAACCGGGCCACCCCACCCGCGAGGCCCTGGACCGGGTCCTGAGCCACCTGGCCGAACGGCTGCTGGTTTGACCGGGACCGGTTAGGCCATTCGGTAGCGGAAAACGGCCATCCCCTCGCTGTCCAGGTCCTGGGGCAGCAGCAAGCCGCCGGACCCGTGGTCACCGTGGGGTCGCCATGGCCCACCCACCGGCTCGGGTTCCGCCCGCGGCTCGGCCCCACGGAACCGGCGGTCCACGCCGGCCGTCTCGGCCTCAGTCACCGTGCACACGCTGTAGATCAGTTGGCCGCCCGGTCGGACCAGGGCGGCGGCCCCGGCTAGCAGGTCGGCCTGCAGGAGAGCCAGGTCGGCCACGTCGGCCTCGTCGCCCCGCCAGCGGGCGTCGGCCCGACGGCGCAGGACCCCCAGTCCGGAACAAGGTGCGTCTACCAGCACCCGGTCGAACGATCCGGGCCGGAACGGCGGGGTGCGGCCGTCGGCCGCTACCAGGGCCACCGCGTGTCCGAGGCGATCGGCGTTCTGGGCCACCAGGCCCAGTCGGGCCGGTCGCAGGTCGGCGGCCACTACCGAGGCTCCAGCGGCCGCCAGGGCCGTGGCCTTACCCCCCGGGGCGGCACAGAGGTCCAGCACCCGCCCGCCGGCAACCAGCTCCTCCCCGGTCAGATCGGCCACCATCTGCGAGGCCCGGTCCTGGTAGTAGCCGTCGTCCCGGACCACGGCCGGGGCCGGGCGGTTCATGGCGGCCAGGGCGGCCAGGGCGTCGTCCAAGCCCAGGTCGGCCACCAGGCGATCGATCAGCCAGTCGGGGACGCTGAGCTCGACGGCCGGGCCGGGCCAGGTCGGCTGGTGGTCGGCGACCCGCCGCAAGACCGCGTTGCACAGACCCTGGACCCGGCGGGGAGCTACCGCCACGGTGGCCGACACGGCGGCGTGAGGCGGAACTCCCGCCCAGTGCAGCTGGTAGGCGCCCAGACGGAGCACGGTCCGGACTTCGGGCTGGATGTCGTCGTGGAGGAAGCGGTCGATCAGGTAGTCGCAGGCCCGTCGCATACGGGTAGTGCCGTAGACGAGGTCGGTGACGAAGGCCCGGTCCCGGCGGTCCAGGTCGGACCGGTCCAGGGCGGCCCGCAGGGCCAGGTTGGCGTAGGCACCGTCCCGCTCGATTCGTCCCAGCACCTCGAGGGCCAGACGCCGGGCGTCGTCCCCGCTCACTCGCCCAGCCGTTCGCCGGCCGCCGGACGCGCTCCGGCCAACCAGGCCGAAGTGGCCATACGGGACCGGCTAGCTGGCTGGACCTCGACGAGGCGTAGGTCCCCCGCCGCGGTGGCTACCTGGTCGTCGACCAGGACCCCCGGGGCGGCGGTCGACAGGTCGTCGACCACCTCGGCCTCCCATACCTTCAGGTCGTCGCCTCGGAACGTGGTCCAGGCACCCCCGACGCGGACCACCCGGGCCAGCTCGGCGGCCGGCCGCCCCCAGTCCAGCTGCAAGTCCTCCCGTTTCACCTTGTGGGCGTAGGTGGCCTCGCCGGCCTGGGGCTCCGGGCTTCCCAGCCCGCTGGCCAAGGCGTCGACCAGCAGCGTCGCTCCGAGTTCGGCTAGGCGGCCCCGGAGGTCGGCCGCCGTGTCGGTCGGCCCGATGGGCGTTTCAACCCTGGCGTGGACGTCACCAACGTCCAGACCCTCGGCCAGGTCCATGAGGCACACCCCGGTCGTCGGATCGCCAGCCAGCAGGGCGCGCTCGACGGGGGCGGCGCCCCTCCAACGAGGAAGGAGCGAGAAGTGCAGGTTGACCATGGGAACCCGGGCCAGCAACTCGACGGGGACGATCTGCCCGAAGGCCACCACCACCCCGAGGTCGGCGCCGCAGTCGGCTACCGCCTCCAGGTCGTGAGAAACCGGGATGCCCAGCTCGGCGGCCCGGGCGGCCACTGGGGTCGGGGTCGGAGCCGAGCGACGGCCCCGCCGACGGTTCGGTGAGGTCAACACCAGCACCACTTCGTGTCCCGCTCCGTGCAGGGCGTCCAGCGGCGGCACGGCCACCGCGGGGTTGCCGAGGTACACCAGCCGTCCGGGATGCGCCGGAGGCGGCGCGATCAGGGCAATCGCAGGCCCCCACCCGACGGGCCGCTACCGGCGGCCTCCACGCGGGCCATGGTCATCTCGCGCAGCACCCGTCGGGCGTCGCGTTGCTGGTCCTCGTCCAGGTGGTCGACGAGCAGCACGCCGTCCAGGTGGTCCATCTCGTGCTGGAACAGCCGGGCTTCTAGCTCGTCGGCCTCGATGGACACCTCGTTGCCGTCCAGGTCCACGCCCACCAGGTGAACCTGCTTGGGTCGGACGATCTCCCACGACAGGTCGGGGATCGACAGGCACCCCTCGTCGAACGTCCACTCTCCGTCGGACTCCACGATCCGCGGATTCAAAATGACCCCAGCTCCCTGGCCGTGGTCGTAAACGAAGAACCGCCTCTGGACGCCCACCTGTGGGGCAGCCAGACCGATGCCAGCCGCCTCGTACATGGTGGTGAACATGTCGTCGGTCAGGCGAACCAGCGCACCGTCCACGTCGGCCACGTCGGACGCCGGTTGGCGCAGGACCGGGTCGCCGATGAGTCGGATCTCGTGGGGTGCCACGGGGGCAAGGCTACCGTCGGAGCCATGGAGGCCCGGATGCCCGACCGGTACCGCAGGTGAATGACGGCCAGTACTGGACCGACCGTCCCGAGGTGGCCTCGCGGCCATCCGAGGTGGACCTGCTCCTCCCCGACGTCGACCTGCGTCTGGCCACCGACCGCGGGGTCTTCTCGGCCGACCGGGTGGACCGCGGCACCCGCTATCTCCTTCTGGAGGGGCCGCCTCTGCCCACTGGTGCCGTCGACCTCCTGGACCTGGGCTGCGGGTACGGCCCTATCGCCTGCACGTTGGCCACCCGGTGCCCCGACGCTCGGGTGTGGGCGGTCGACGTGAACGAGCGGGCACGGGACCTGTGCCGGGCCAACGCCGAGGCGGCCGGCCTAGCTAACGTCGCGGTGGCCGCCCCCGACGAGGTCCCCGAGGAGATCCAGGTGGCCTCCCTGTGGTCCAACCCCCCGATCCGCATCGGCAAGGCGGCCCTGCACGACCTCCTGGAACGATGGCTAGACCGCCTGGCCCCGGATGGCACCGCCCACCTGGTGGTACAGCGCCACCTGGGGGCCGACTCGCTGGCCCGGTGGATGGACGACCAGGGCTGGTCCACCACCCGGCGGGCCTCGCGTAAGGGATACCGCCTGCTCGACGTGGCGGCTCGGAAGGCCCAGAGGGAGGACGTGCGGTGAAGAACCTTGACGGCACCGGCCTCAAGCGCCTACACCGCGACTGGCGGAGACGCCACGAACCCGAGGTGGCCCTGCTGCTGGACAGCGTCCAGACGCCCTACAACGTGGGGGCCATCCTGCGTACCGCCGCCGCCTACCGGGTTGCACACCTGTGGCTGGCCGGGGCCACCGCGGCCCCCACCCACGCCAAGACGGCCAAGACCGCCCTGGGAACCGGCCGCTACCTGACCTGGACGACTTGCGACGACGTCTCGGAGGCCATCGAGAGCATCCGGGCCGCCGGCTACGGGCTGGTCGGGTTGGAACTGGCCGACGAGGCGGTGCCTCTCCACGAGGCGCCGCTGCCCGAGAAGGCCTGCCTGGCCCTGGGCCACGAGGACCGCGGGCTATCAGCCGCCACCCTCGCCGCCTGCGACGTGGTGGCCTTTATCCCCCAACTGGGAAAGGTCGGCAGCCTTAACGTGGCCACGGCGGCCGGCATCGCTCTCTACGAGTTGAACCGCCGGAGCTGGTAGCCCGGCCCCTCCCCACGGTCAGGCTCGGCGGGGGTCCACCTCGATCCGGAGCCGACCCGACGGGCGCTCTACCCCGGCCAGGACAGCACCCAGGCTGTCGTGGTCGGCTGCTCGGACTAGCCACGCCCCGTCCCGGGGGCCCAGGACGTTGACGTCGTCAGGCGTGCCGAACCGGGCCATGAACTCAGGGGCCACGGCGCCCGAGATGCGAGCCAGGGCCCCGTACGGGGGAAGCCCGAGGAGCATCCGCCGTTCCCGTTCCCCCTCGACCAGGCGCCCCGGATCAGCGTGTAGCACCGCCTGGAGCACCTCGTGGTCGGGCTGGCGGGTCTGGACCACCAGCCTCCCGCCGGCCTCCCGGGGACCCAGCAGGCGGGCCGCACGGACTAACAGGGCCACGGCCTGTTCGGCAGCCCGCATTCGGGGTGCCAAGAGCTCCTGGTCGAACTCCAGGAACACCACCCGGGCCACCCGCCGGTGGATCCGGTGCAGCACGGCCTCGGTCCCCACGAACACCGAGGCCTCACCGTCGTCCAGGTTGGTAGCCCCCGTGTCCGCTGTGACTTCCAGCACGGGACGCCCGGCCAGCGCCTCCAGCTCCTCGCGGACCCGGGCTACGCCGGCCCGCAGGTTCCTGAACCGGGTGGCCCCGCAGGCGTCGCACACCACGGGCCGGCGGTCGTCGTCCACCGGACAGCGCAGCCGGTCGTCCTCATCCTGGATTAGGGGCACCTGGTGGTCCTCGCACCGAGCCAGCTCGCCGCAGCCGTGGCAGGCCAGCAGCCGGGACCGGCCCTTCCGATTCAGGACGCATACCACGGGGTCACCGCCCTCGCCCCGCAGGACGGGCACCAGCGCTGGCGAGAACAGGCCCGACCGCGCCGGGTCGTCCTGCCGGCGGTCGACCAGGTCCAGCACCGGCCATCCGGCCCGCTCCTCGGCCCGCGACGGGACCAGGAGGTGCCCCGCGGCCAGGGCCTCCAGCGTGGGGGCGGCCGAGGCCAGGACGCAAGGCACCCTGGCCCGACGGGCCCGCTCGACGGCCAGGTCACGGGCGTTCCAGGTGGGGGCCCGCTCTTCCTGGTAGGCCTCGTCGTGCTCGTCGAGGACCAGCACGGCCCCCAGGTGCCGCACGGGGGCCAGGGCGGCGGCCCGGGATCCCACGACTAGCCCGCCACCGGCCGCCCGGGCCCAGTCGCGGGGCATGGAGGCCACCGGTAGGCCAGCCCGGCGAAGCTGCCCGGCCAAGCGGGAGGCGGCGGGGGCCGTCGGGACGAGCACTAGGGCGTCGCCTAGCCGGGCGGCGGCCAGCACCAGCGGTACCGGGTTGGCGGCCGGGGGCAGGCGGACCACCGTGGGGGCCCCATCGTCGCCGGCGAATGCCCCGTCGAACCAGTGTCCGGTGGCCTCGGGGACTATGGCCGGCGCCGGACCGGGGGCTGGCGCCTCAACCACCGTGGAGGGCGACGCGGTGGCCAGGAACCCCGACACCGGGCCGACCCACCGTCGGGCCGCCCAGCGGGCCAGGTCGATCAGGGCCGCTGAGGGTCCCATCCCGCTGAGCCGGGACAGGGGGCGCAGCTCGACACCGGCCGGGGGAACAACGTGGTCCTCCACCACCCAGCCCCCCACCCGGCGGCCGCCTAGGACCACCCGCACCCGGCTGCCCACTCCGAGGCTTTCGGCCCGTCCGTCGTCCCCCCAGGCCGGAGGCATGAGGTAGTCGAAGGCCCGGCCGACGGCGGCCACGTCGGGCAGCACCCGGACTACCCGGCCCGTGGGGTCCGAGGAGACGGCATCGTCGACCCTCCCGGAGGCGTCGACCGGCGACTCCTCCCCGGCGGGAACCACGTCGGCGGTCATGCCGTCGTCGAGGTCCAACCGACCCTGGTCGGCAGCCCCTCCGGTCATGCCGGGTGTCGGGTCAGGACAGGTCGAGGGCCGACCGGACGTCGTCCACCCGATCGGTCGCTTCCCACGGGAACTCGTCCCGTCCGAAGTGTCCGTAGGCGGCGGTCCTCCGGTAGATCGGCCGCTTGAGGTCCAGGTCGCGGATGATGGCCGCCGGCCGGAGGTCAAAGACCTCCTGCACGCAGGCTGCGATGCGGGTCGGGTCCACGGTCTCGGTCCCGAACGTCTCGACCATCACGGACACCGGTTGGGCCATCCCGATTGCGTAGGCCACCTGGAGCTCGCAGCGGCTGGCCGCTCCGGCCGCCACCAGGTTCTTGGCCACCCAGCGGGCAGCGTAGGACCCTGATCGGTCGACCTTCGACGGGTCCTTGCCCGAGAAGGCGCCGCCGCCGTGCCGGGCCATGCCACCGTAGGTATCCACCACGATCTTGCGGCCGGTCAAGCCGGTGTCGCCCACCGGGCCGCCGATCACGAAGCGGCCAGTCGGATTGACGTGGACCTCGAAGTCGTCGTCGGAGAAGGCCTCCGGGATGACCGGTCGGATGACCTGCTCCACGAGGTCGGGGCGGATCATGGAGTCTCGGTCGATCCCGTCGTTGTGCTGGGTGCTCACCAGCACGGTGTGTAGGCGGACCGGCCGGTTGCCCTCGTAGTCGAAGGTGACCTGGGTCTTGGCGTCGGGACGCAGGTAGGGGATGGTTCCGGCCTTTCGGACCTCGGCGTGCCGCTCGGCCATGCGGTTGGCCAGGTGGATGGGCAGCGGCATCAGGACGTCGGTCTCGTCGCAGGCGTATCCGAACATCATCCCCTGGTCGCCGGCGCCCTGGCGGTCCAGGTCGTCGTCGTCCGAGGAGCCGGTCCGGGCCTCCTCCGAGTCGTCCACGCCCCTGGCGATGTCGGTCGACTGGGCGTCAAGAGCGACCATCACGCCGCAGGTCCGGCCGTCGAACCCGAAGTCCTCCCGGTCGTAGCCGATTTCGCAGACGGTGTCCCTCACGGTCTCGGGGATGTCCACATATTCCGTCGTGGTGACCTCACCGGCCACCACGACCATGCCGGTGGTGATCAGGGTCTCGCAGGCCACCCGGCTGTCCGGGTCCCCGGCCAGCATGGCGTCCAGCACGGCGTCGGAAATCTGGTCGGCCATCTTGTCTGGATGGCCCTCGGTGACCGATTCCGAGGTGAAGGTCCAGTTGTCGCTCATCTGGCGTCTCCGTTTCCGGTCCGGTTCGTCCTGTGGACGGCCAGGGCGGCGTCCAGCACGACGCCGGCCACCTCCCGCTTGTCGGCCAACGGCACCTCCTGGGCACCGCCGCCGGCATCCAGGACCAGCACGGCGTTGGTGTCGTGCTCGAACCCCACCCGGTGGGCCGATACGTCGTTGGCCACAATCAGGTCGATCCCTTTCGCGGCCAGCTTCGCCGCCGCATTCTGGCGCAGATCTCGGGTCTCTGCCGCGAACCCCACCAGCACCTGTCCGTTGCTCCGGGACCGAGCCAACTCGGCGAGGATGTCGACTGTGAGCTCCAGGTGGATT
>JAKURX010000055.1 GCA_022451505.1 Acidimicrobiales bacterium
TCGTGGACCTCTCCGAACCGGACCGGGCCGTTGTGCACGGCGAGGTAGGCCTGTCGGCGGTAGATCGCGATCGGGGGACGGCCCGGATCGGCTGGTGGACCGCCCCGGACCACCGTCGCCGGGGAGTGGCCACCGAGGCGGTGAGCCTGCTGGCCCAGTGGGCCCTGGGCCCACGGGGGTTGGGCGCGCTGGTGGCCGAGGTAGACCCCGACAACGTCGGCTCGCTGGCTGTGGCCCGGACGGCCGGCTTCGAGAACCTGAGCCGCCCGGTGGACGGCCGGACCGTCCTGATGGCCCGACCCCCAGGGGTCGTGGGAGGTGGGGCCACCGGACGTGTGTAGGCTGCCTTCTCGACCGTGAAGCGGGTCCCGTGAGGCCCGAACGGATCGAGGAGAACGAGGCCGATGGCCGAAAGAGAGCGACGCCAAACGCCCCCGTTCGGGGGCGTTTTTGTGTCCCACGCGCGGATCATGACCGCCGACGACATGGGACGGGCCGTCCGACGGATGGCCCACGAGGTGATCGAGCGGAACCACGGCCTGTCCGAGGTGGTGGTCATTGGGTTGCAGACCGGCGGGGTCCCGGTCGCCGAACGCCTAGTTGAAACCCTCGAGGAGATCGAGGGGATCCGACCCCCGCTCGGCACCCTGGACGTGGCCCTCCACCGCGACGACATCGGCCTCCGGCCGGTCGTGCCCGAGGCAGCCACCGAGCTGCCCACCGACCTGGACAGCCGCATCGTGGTGCTGGTCGACGACGTGCTGTTCACCGGCCGGACCATCCGGGCCGCGCTGGACGGCATCTGCGACTTCGGCCGGCCCCGGTCGATCCAGCTGGCCGTCATGGTTGACCGCGGGCACCGAGAACTGCCCATCCGACCCGACTACGTAGGCAAGAACCTGCCGACCCGCCACGACGAAGTGGTCGACGTCCACGTCACCGGGGTGGACCTCGGGGTGATGGAGAAGTGAGCGCCACCCCGCAGTCCCCACCCGAGGGTGGCCTGGGACGACACCTCCTGGGAATCGATGGCATGTCCCGTTCGGACCTCGAGGAGATTCTGGACCTCACCGACACATTCGCCGAGATCGGCCGACGGCCCATCCCCAAGGTCCCGGCCCTGCGGGGCCGCACGGTAGCTACTGCCTTCTTCGAGAACTCCACCCGCACCCGCATGTCGTTCGAGACGGCGGCCCGCCGGCTCTCGGCCGACACGGTGGCCTTCAGCACCGGCTCATCGTCGCTGAGCAAGGGCGAGAGCCTGCGCGACACAGTGGAGGTCGTGGCCTCCTACGGCGCCGACCTCCTGGTGGTCCGCCACGCCATGGCCGGCACCGCCCACCGGGTGGCCGACTGGACCGAGTTGTCGGTGGTGAACGCCGGCGACGGCTGCCACGAGCACCCCACCCAGGCCCTGCTGGACTGCTACACGCTGCGGGAGCAGCGGGGTTCGCTAGACGGGATGCGGATCGCCATCGTGGGCGACGTCCGCCACTCTCGGGTGGCCCGGTCCAACATCCTGGCCTTCACCGCCCTGGGCGCTGAGGTGGTGCTGGTGGCCCCCGCCACCCTGCTGCCCCCGGCCATCGAGGGTTGGCCAGTCACCGTGTTCCACGAGCTCGACCCGCTGCTCGTAGACCTGGACGCCGTATACCTGCTCCGGATGCAGCGGGAACGCATCACCGAGGGCCTCATCCCCTCGCTGCGCGAGTACGCCAACGACTTCGGCCTGAGCGCCGACCGAGTAGCTCGCATGCGGTCCGACGCCCTGGTGCTCCACCCCGGACCCACCAACCGGGGGGTGGAGATCTCCGCCGAGGCGGCAGCCGACCCCCGCTCGGTGATCCTGGATCAGGTAGTCAACGGGGTCTCGGTCCGGATGGCCGTCCTCTTCCGGCTGCTCGGCTCGGGCCAGCAGCTGATGGCCGCCGACGTCGAACCCGCGGGGTACGACGCCGGGCCCGAGGGGGTCGACCGGTGAGCGTGGTCCTGCGCGGAGGGCGCATCATCGACCGAGACGGCGAACGCACGCTGGACGTCGAGGTCGGAGACGACGGTCGGATCGCCGCCGTGGGTACCGGCTTGTCAGGTGACGTGGAACTGGACGCCTCGGGCTGTGTGATCTCGCCCGGGTTCGTGGACCTCCACGTCCACCTCCGGGAGCCAGGCCAGGAGGAAGCGGAGACCATCGAGACCGGGGCCCGGGGTGGATCGCTGGGGGGCTACACCGCCCTAGTGGCCATGCCCAACACAGACCCGACCACCGACTGCGTGGCCGTAGTCGAACAGGTCCGGACGCTGGGAAGGCGGTCAACCTGCGAAATCATCCCCTCGGCGGCCATGACGGTGGGCCGACGGGGCACCGACATGGCGCCCATGGGGGAGCTGGTAGACGCCGGGGTGGGCATCTTCACCGACGACGGGACCGGCCTCCAGGATCCCCGCCTCATGCGCCGGGTCATGGAGTACAGCACCGGCCTGACCGGCCGCCTAGGCCGCCCGGTGGTCCTGGCCCAGCACTGCGAGGTCACGGCCCTTTCGACCGGGGGCTTCATGCACGAGGGCGAGTGGTCGTCCCGTCTCGGGATCCCCGGCCAGCCGGCCGAGTCCGAGGAACTCATGGTCATGCGTGACATCGCCCTGGTGCGCCTCACTGGGGCCCACACGCACTTCCAGCACCTGTCTACCGCAGCCTCGGTAGCCATGGTCCGGGGGGCCAAGGCCGCTGGGCTTCCGGTGACCGCCGAGGCCACCACCCACCACCTCACCCTCACCGACGCGGCATGCGCCTCCTACAACCCAGTATTCAAAGTCCACCCCCCACTACGTACCGACGCCGACGTACAGGCCGTGCGAGACGGGCTGGCCGACGGGACCATCGACGCCATCGCCACCGACCACGCGCCGCACGCCTCGCATGCCAAGGAGCTGCCGTTCGACCAGGCCCCACCGGGGATGCTGGGCCTAGAGACAGCCTTCGCCCTGACCCTCGGCGAGTCAGGGCTGGACTTGCCCGAGGTGCTGGCCCTGTTGTCTTGGAAGCCAGCGGCCATCGCCGGGGTGGCCGACCGGCATGGTGCGTCGATTCTGCCCGGGAACCCGGCCAACCTATGCGTGGTTGATCCCGACGAGGTCTGGAAGGTCTCCGGAGCGGCTATGGCCAGCCGGAGTTGCAATACCCCGTACGAGGGCCGCGCCCTGCGGGGCCGGGTCCGCCACACCCTCCGCGCCGGCGAACCGGTCGTGGTGGACGGCGAGGCCCGCCGGTGAGCCGCCGGACGGTCACCGAAGCCGCCCTGGTCCTGGCCGACGGCGAGGTTTTCGAGGGTGAGGCCATCGGCGCCGAACCGGACGGTGGCGTTGCCACCGGCGAGGTGGTGTTCAACACGGTGCTGGCCGGCTACCAGGAGGTGGTCACCGACCCGTCCTACGCCGGGCAGATCATCACCTTCACCGTGTCCCACATCGGGAACTACGGCGTGAACGACGACGACCACGAGAGCCGCCGCCCCTTCTGCCGGGGCGTTGTGGTGCGCGACCTGGCCCGCCGGCGCAGCAACTGGCGGTCCACCGGGGACCTGGACGGGCTGCTGCAGGCTCACGGCGTTCCCGGGATCGCCGGGGTGGACACCCGGAGACTCACCCGTCACCTCCGCGACGCCGGAGCCATGCCCGGGGCCTTCGGCACGGCCGACGTAGCCACCCTGGCCGCCGCTGCGGCCGACGAGCCCGGGACCGACGGGATCGACCTGGTGGCCTCAGTGACTTGCGACGTCCCGACCGTGGTGGCCTCCACGGGTGGCACCCGGCGCATCGTGGCCTACGACTTCGGCATCAAGGCCACCATCCTGCGCCACCTCTCCGGCCTGGGCGAGGTCACCGTCGTCCCCGCCTCCACCCCTGCTGCCGACGTGCTGGACCGGGATCCCGACGGGGTTTTCCTATCCAACGGCCCCGGTGACCCCGGTCCGCTGGACGACATCCGTCTCAATATCGAGGCGTTGCTCGGCGCGGTCCCCGTCTTCGGCATCTGCCTGGGCCACCAACTACTGGCTGGCACCCTGGGCGCCGAAACCTACAAGTTGCCGTTCGGCCACCACGGCGGGAACCACCCCGTACGCAACCTGTCCACCGGAGCGGTGGAGATCACCAGCCAAAACCACAACTACTGCGTGGCCGAGGGGTCACTGTCGGCGGCCGAACTAACCCACGTCAACCTCAACGACCAAACCGTAGAGGGGATCCGCTGCCTTGACGTGCCGGCGTTCAGCGTGCAGTACCACCCGGAGGCCGGCCCCGGCCCCCACGACAGCCGCTACCTGTTCGACGAGTTCGAAGACCTGATGGCCTTGGTCCGCGGCCCGGCACCGACCGGAGGTCGCCGCTGATGCCCCGTCGGAACGACATCGGGAGCATCCTGCTCATCGGCTCGGGCCCCATCGTCATCGGCCAGGCCTGTGAGTTCGACTACTCGGGCACCCAGGCCTGCCGCGCTCTGCGCGAGGAGGGCTACCGGGTCGTCCTGGTTAACTCGAACCCGGCGACGATCATGACCGACCCGGACTTCGCCGACGCCACCTACGTTGAGCCGCTCCGCCTCGACGTCGTGGAGGCCATCATCGCCCGGGAGCGTCCCGACGCCCTGCTGCCTACCCTGGGCGGCCAGACGGCCCTGAACCTGGCCATGGAGCTGGCCGAGGCTGGGGTGCTGGACCGGTACGGGGTGGAGCTCATCGGGGCCGACGCTGAGGCCATCGCCACGGCCGAGGACCGGGAGCGGTTCAAGGTGGCCATGCAGGAGATCGGCCTGGTCGTACCCCTGTCAGGCATCGCCCACACCATGGCCGAAGCCCGCACGGTGGTGGCCGATATCGGCCTCCCGGTGGTCATCCGCCCCGCCTACATCCTGGGGGGCCGGGGGACCGGCATCGCTGCCAACCCGGAGGAGTTCGAGGCAGCGGCCGCTAACGGCATCGAGGCCAGCCCCATCTCCGAGATCCTCATTGAGAAGTCGATCGCTGGGTGGAAGGAATACGAGCTGGAGGTAATGAGGGATCGGGCCGACAACTGCGTGGTCATTTGCTCCATTGAGAACCTCGACCCGATGGGCGTCCATACCGGCGACTCCATCACCGTGGCCCCCGCCCAGACGCTGTCCGATGTGGAGTACCAGCAGATGAGGGATGCCGCTTTCGCCTGCCTGCGCCGGGTGGGCGTCGAGACGGGCGGGTCCAACGTCCAGTTCGCCGTGGACCCGGCCACCGGCCAGCAGGTCATCATCGAGATGAACCCCCGGGTTAGCCGCTCGTCGGCCCTGGCCTCCAAGGCCACCGGTTTTCCCATCGCCAAGATCGCCGCAAAACTGGCCGTCGGATACACACTGGACGAGATCCCCAACGACATCACCCGAAAGACACCGGCCGCCTTCGAGCCCACCATCGACTACGTGGTGACCAAGATCCCGCGGTGGGCCTTCGAGAAGTTTCCCGGCACGTCTGGCGTGCTGGGTACGTCCATGCAGTCGGTAGGGGAGGTCATGGCTATCGGCCGGACGTTCGCCGAGTCGTTACAGAAGGGCATGCGGTCCCTGGAGAACGGCCGCCTCGGCCTAAACAGCGATCCGGCCGAGGCCGTCCTGGACGCGCTGGACGACGAGGCCCTGCTGGCCGCCGCCATGGTGCCCACGCCGGCCCGAATCGCCCAGCTGGAGGTCCTACTGCGCCGTGGCGTGGATCCCGACGTGGTGCACGAGGCCACCCGGGTTGACCCCTGGTTCCTGGACCAGATCCTGGCCATCAGCGAAGAGCGCCTCCACCTGGAGTCGGTCGGACCCGACGCCATGGGGCGGGGCGACTGGCGGCGGGCCAAGCAGATGGGCTTCTCGGACGCCCAGTTGGCCTACCTGTGGGACCGGGACTTCGCCGACGTGCGGTCGGCTCGTGAGGCGGCCGGGGTGCGCCCCACCTACAAGACGGTCGACACCTGCGCTGCGGAGTTCGCCGCCGAGACGCCGTACCACTACTCGGCCTGGGAGGACGAGGACGAGGTCCGGCCGTCCGACCGGCCCAAGGTGATGATCCTGGGGTCGGGCCCCAACCGGATCGGCCAGGGCATTGAGTTTGACTACTGCTGTGTACACGCCAGCTTTGCTCTGAGGGAGGCCGGCTTCGAGACCGTCATGGTCAACTGCAACCCGGAGACCGTGTCGACCGACTACGACACCAGTGACCGCCTCTACTTCGAGCCGCTCACCCCGGAGGACGTGGCCAACATCATCGATGCCGAGCAGCCGATGGGCATCATCGTCTCGCTGGGCGGCCAGACCCCGCTGAAGTTGGCCTCCACACTGCCCCCTGAGCTGATCGCCGGGACTAGCCCGGCGTCAATCGACCTGGCCGAGGATCGTGAGCAGTGGAACGCCCTGTGCCGCGACCTGGGCATCCCCCAACCCCCGGGCGGTACGGCGGTGGACGCCGACGGGGCCCTGGCCATCGCCGCCCAGGTGGAGTACCCGGTGCTGGTCCGCCCGTCCTACGTGCTGGGTGGTCGGGCCATGGAGATCATCTACGACGACGCC
The DNA here is from genome assembly GCA_022451505.1 of Acidimicrobiales bacterium. Lineage (GTDB taxonomy): Bacteria > Actinomycetota > Acidimicrobiia > Acidimicrobiales > MedAcidi-G1 > UBA9410. Next base: position 6,578 of record JAKURX010000055.1, read on the forward strand.
CAGATGGTCCGGGCCATGGCCGAAATGAGCGACTTCGGCAGCCTGGGCATCGAGGGCGGGCTGTCGGCCGAGCGCCCGGTGCTGGTGGACCGCTTCCTGGAGGACGCCACCGAGGTCGACGTGGACGCCGTTCGCGACCGCCTCGGCGACACGATGATCGGCGCCGTCATGGAACACGTAGAGGAGGCCGGCGTCCACAGCGGCGACAGTGCCTGCGTGATCCCGCCACCCCACCTGTCGGCGTCCGTGGTGGCCCGTATCGAGGACCACACGCTGGCCATCGCCGAGGCGCTGGACGTCCGGGGCCCGATCAACGTCCAGTTCGCCGTGAAGGACGACGAGGTCTACGTGATCGAGGCCAACCCCCGGGCGTCGCGGACCGTGCCGTTCGTGGCCAAGGCCACCGGTGTGCCCCTGGCCAAGGTGGCCAGCCGAGTGATGATGGGGGCCACCCTGGCCGAGTTACGGGACGAGGGCTTGCTGTGCGAGCGGGTGGTCAGCGACCACGTGGCGGTAAAGGAGGCCGTCCTGCCGTTCAACCGGTTCCCGGAAGCCGACCCGGTCCTGGGGCCGGAGATGCGATCCACTGGAGAGGTCATGGGAATCGACCTGACCACCGGGCTGGCCTTCACGAAGTCCCAAATCTCGGCCGGTGGCGCCCTGCCCGAGTCGGGGACCGTCTTCCTGTCGCTGGCTGACCGGGACAAGGTGGTGGGCTTGGAGGCAGCCCGAGGCCTACGGGACCTGGGCCTGGACGTGGTGGCCACCAGCGGTACGGCCGAGTACCTGCGGGCCAACGGGGTGCCGGTCGACACCGTGGTGGCCAAGCTTGGTGAGGAGGGCACCGACGCCGTGGAACTGGTCCGGTCGGGCGCTGTCCAGCTGGTGGTCAACAGCCCTCGCGGTCGCGGCCCCCGGGCCGACGGCGAACACATCCGCGCCGCTGCGGGCGCCCAGGGGATTCCTCTACTGACCACGGCCAACGCCGCCCTGGCCGCCGCCCGGGGACTGGCCGACTGGCGGCGCTTCCCGTTGGCTGTCCGAACGCTGCAGGAGTACCACCGGGGTGTACGGCGCCCGGAGCAGGAGGTTGTCCAGTGAGGGGGCGTGGGCCGGCCGTCGACCTCACGACCCAAGTCGGGTCAGTCGTGCTACCCAATCCCGTCCTGACCGCCTCGGGTACCGCCGGCTACGGCCACGAGCTGGCCGACCACCTGGACCTGGCCTCCCTGGGTGCGGTAGTCGTGAAGTCCCTGCACGCCGAGCCCTGGGAGGGGAACCCAGCCCCCCGGGTGCACGCCACGCCGGCCGGCATGCTGAACAGCGTTGGCCTTCAGGGCCCCGGGGTGGAGGCCTGGCTGGCCCACGACCTGCCCGCCCTGGCGGCGACGGGAGCCCGGGTGGTGGCCAGCATCTGGGGGCGCACAGTCGACGAGTTCGCCCGGGCCGCCGAACTACTGGCCGACGCCCCGCCCGAAGTGGTAGCCGTGGAAGTCAACGCCTCGTGCCCGAATCTGGAGGACCGGCGGGCCCTATTCGCCCACTCGGCCGTCGCCACGGCGGCCGTGGTCGCCGCCGCCGCCGCCGCCGGGCGTCCCCGGTGGGCCAAGCTCAGCCCGAACACCCCGGCGCTGCCTGAGATGGCGGCGGCCGCCGTGGCAGCGGGGGCCGAAGCGGTCACCGTGGCCAACACGGTGCTGGGAATGGTCATCGACACGGAGTCCCGCCGGCCCCTGCTGGGCGCCGGTCGAGGAGGCCTCAGCGGGCCGGCCATCCGGCCGGTGGCCGTCAGGGCCGTCTTTGACACCCGGGAGGCGCTGCCAGAGGTGCCCATCATTGGGGTGGGCGGCGTGGCCAGCGCCGAGGATGCCGTGGAGTTCCTCCTAGCTGGCGCCTCGGCCGTGCAGGTAGGCACGGCGACCTTCGCTGATCCCCGGGCGCCGGCCCGGATCCTGCGGGACCTCGGCCGGTGGTGTGACCGTCGCGGGGTGACCGCCCTGGACGAGCTGATCGGAGTGGCCCATGGCTGACCACGAGGTGCCCGAGGAGGTCCGACGCCGGCTGTGCCTGGTCCTGGACGTGGACGACCTGGTGGCCGCCCGGCGGACCGCCGACCTGCTAGCCCCGTGGTTCGGCACGGTCAAGGTAGGCCTGGAGCTGTTCTCGGCCGCCGGGCCGGAGGCCGTGGCGACGTTCGCGGAATCCGGCTTCGATGTGTTCTGTGACCTCAAGCTGCACGACATCCCGAACACCGTGCGGAGTGCCGCCCGGGTGCTGGGTGCCTCGGGGGCGCGGTGGGTGACCGTGCACACCTCGGGTGGCGCTCCGATGCTGCAGGCTGCCGTGGAGGGGCTGACCGAGGGGGCAGCCAGCGTGGGGGCAGCGGCCCCCGGAGCGTTGGGTGTGACCGTCCTGACCAGTGACGACGCGGCAGGCGCCGAGGTCCTCACCGCCCGGTGCGAGCTGGCGGCCACCAGCGGCTGCGAGGGGATCGTGTGCGCCGCCCCGGACCTCCCGACTACCGACCCCTGGTCGGACCGGCTGGTCAGGGTGGTGCCGGGGATCCGGATGCCTGGCGGGGCAACTCACGACCAGGCCCGGGTAGCCACGCCCCGTGAGGCCCTGGCCGCCGGGGCCGATCTCCTGGTGGTAGGCCGGGCCGTGACGGCCGCCGACGATCCGGTCCAGGCGGCCACCGACTTGGCCGCCCACCTGGCCGGCTGAGCAACACGCGGCCGGCCAATCCCGGGTCGTCCACACCAGTCCGCCGCTCCTACTAGGGTCCTGGCCATGGCAGGACTTCCTCAACTCACCGACGAACAACGACGAGCCGCCCTGGTAAAGGCGGCCGAGGCCCGACGGGTGCGGGCCGAGATCAAGGAGCTTCTCAAGATGGGGACGCTGTCCCTGTCCGAGTTGCTGGATCGGTCTGACAACGACAGGATCCTGGCCAAGATGAAGGTGCTGTCCGTCCTGGAGGCGCTGCCCAAGCTGGGCAAGGTGAAGGCCCGCCGGACCATGGACGAGGTTGGGATCAGTGATAGCCGCCGCCTGCGAGGCCTCGGCTCCCAGCAGCGAGCCGAGTTGGTGGCGCGTTTCGGCTGACACCAGTTCCCAGACGGACGGCCGGCCGGTGGGGGAGGACCCCGACACCCGGATGCCGTTGGTGGTGGTGCTCTCCGGACCGGGCGGTGCGGGGAAGGGCACGATCGCCCGGGCCCTAGTTGGGGGCGACGACCGCCTGATCCTGAGCCGGTCCTGGACCAGCCGCGAACGGCGGGTTGACGACGTTGCTGACGCCTACGTCTTCGTGGACCGAGCCACCTTCGAGGCGCGTCGCGACGAGGGCGGGTTCCTGGAGTGGAACGAGTTCCTGGGTCGCCTCTACGGAACGCCGACCCCCGATACCGACGACTCACGGGACCTCCTCCTGGAAATCGACGTGGCTGGAGGCCGGCAGGTCCTGGAGCGGATCCCCGACGCCCTCTGCCTGTTCGTGGACGCCCCGGACGATGAGGAGCTGGTGGGCCGCCTCGTAAGTCGAGGTGACAGCGTCGAACAGGCAGAGGCCCGGGTGCGAGAGGCGACGCGGGAGCGTGGTGAGGCCGAGCAACTGGGCTACCTCCGGGTCGTCAACGACGACCTGGACGAGGCCGTGGCACGGATCGCCAGTCTGATCGGAGAGCACCGCAGGTCGAACGGCTAACCACCAAAGTACCGGGGTCGCCATCCAGGTATTCGGCCCACCTCGCCCGGGGTCGCTGTTCGAGGGTTCGGACGGTCCCGCTGGTACCGTGAGGGGCCGTTCGACCGCCCCACACACGAGTCGGGGGTCGTCCGGTCGGGAGTCCCGGTCGCAGGGACCGGCACCCTGAGGAACGCAGAGGATCCAAGTGCAGCGTCACGACAGCATGGTCAACCCGGCGATCGAGGGACTCCTCGAGACGGCCGACTCCAAGTTCCGCCTGGTCACGGTGAGCTCCAAGCGCGCCCGGCAGATCAACTCCTATTTCGGCCAGCTGGGCGAGGGTCTAGGGGCGTCGATCCCGCCGCAGGTCACCTCGACGTCGCGAAAGCCGCTGTCCATCGCCTTCGAGGAACTAGCGGCGGGCAAAATTGAAGCTGTGGAGCCGCCGGACGAGCCGGAAGACGTGGACACCCTGCTGGACGCCATCGATACCGAGTTGGCTGACCAGTCGGGCGAGGACCTCCCCGAGGGCGCGGTGCCCGAGGCCGAGGCCGAGGGCGACGAGGGCGCCTGATCCCCCGCCCCCCGGGGCATCCACCATGGGATCACTCGCCGGACGCCGGATCGTCCTCGGGGTCACCGGGGGCGTCGCCGCCTACAAGGCCGTCGAGGTCTGTCGGCGCCTGGTCGACGCTGGTGCCCACGTGGCACCTGTCCTCACCCAGGGAGCCCTCCACTTCGTGGGTCGGGCCACCTTCGATGCTTTGGCGTCCGAGCCCGTCCAGACGTCCCTGTGGGACGAACCCCATCCGATCCCGCACACCCGCTTGGGCCAAGGGGCCGACCTGGTCGTGGTGTGCCCGGCCACGGCCCGCCTACTGTCCGACTACCGGACGGGCCGTTCAGGGGACCTCCTGACAGCCACCCTGCTGGCCACCCGGGCGCCGGTCATCGTGTGCCCGGCCATGCACACCGAGATGTGGGAGCAGCCCTCGGTTCAGGAGAACGTGGAGGTCCTGGCGTCAAGGGGCGTGACCATCGTCGGACCCGAGGACGGTCGCCTGGCCGGCGGCGACGTCGGAGCGGGCCGTCTAGCCGCCCCGGCCACCGTGGTGGCCGCTGCCGAGGAGGTCCTGGGGGCCACCCGGGGCGACGCCGGCGGCGACCTGGCCGGCCTGACCGTGCTGGTGACGGCCGGAGGGACCCGGGAGCCGATTTGCCCGGTCCGGTTTTTGGGCAACGGGTCCTCGGTCAAGCAGGGC
>JAKURX010000056.1 GCA_022451505.1 Acidimicrobiales bacterium
AGAAGCGGGATCACCGTAGGCACCAGAAGGGCTCGGGCCATCGGGGCCAGCATCGCCTCCACGTGCTCCTCTGACCCCTCGCCCTGGTCGTCGTAGGTGAGACCCAGGCCGGTTCGAAACGCCTCGACCAGTGCGTCAGCCACCGCCGGGTCTCGTTGGCGAGCAAACACGCCAGCGGCGTAGGTCGGTTGCTCAGTCCGGGCCAGCACCATGGCGGCCTCGGGTTCTAAGAGGAACGTCTCGCCATCTTCGGACGCCAGCAGCTCTGCGGCAGCTTGGCTGCGGAGCCACTCCCGCAGCCACCGCTCGTGGAGACCGGTGGCGACAGCCAGCTCAGCAGAAGTGACCGGCCCGGCACCGTCCAGAGCCCGGTAAAGGCCCAGTCGGACCCCGAGGTGGATCATGAGACCCACCATCTCGCCCTGCTTGTAGCCCCAGGTGGCCAGCGTGTAGCGCCCGAGCAGATCTCGGTCGATTTTCACGGCTCTCACTCCTCCGCGTCGGTGTCCTCCGGGTCCTGCACCCAGATGGTCCCATCGTGTTCCACGCACTGCACGATCGCCAAGTCCCCTTTGCGGTCGCGACGACCGTTCACGTTCTGCTTCCACCCCTCGCCGTCAGTACCAAACCGCCAGAAGTGGCTCAGGCAGACCAGCTCCTCGCCTTCTACCGTCCCCTGGTGGGCAAGGTGGGACCACTGGTGGGGGCAACGGGCCTCCGCTACGCAGGGACGTCCCGCTGAGGTGCGCCACACCACCAGGTCCTCGCCGGCCAGTTCTGCCGAGACGATCCCCCCGACCGGTACGTCGTCGGTCAGGCGGACCCAGCCCGGGCCAAGGAAAGGGGTGGCCGGATCCTCGGCCACCGCTCAGACGTCCGTGTACCGGGTGACGGCCACCGCTGAGCCGATCATGCCCACCGCCCCCCCTACGGCCAGTAGCCAAAGGCTGGTGTCCCAGATGTAGCCGTCGGGCACAGCGAACCCCCGAAAGAGCGGCACCGCGTCCGACTCCTGAAAGTAGGCCAGCACCTGGTCGTCGACCACGAACAACGCCGGCACGGCCAGCGCCGCACCGATCAGGCCGTGGATTGTCCCCTCCAGCATGAATGGGATACGGATGAACCAATTAGTGGCCCCAACCACCTTCATGACTTCGATCTCCTGGCGGCGAGCAGTGATCGCCGTGAACACGGTGTTGAGGATGAGCAGTGTGGAAACAGCCACCAACACGACGGCCGCCACCAGAAGGGCCTGGCTAACCCGGTTCGAGAAGTCCTCGATCTGGTGGATGGCCTCGGTGGCGGTAGCTACCTCCTTGACCCCGGGCTGTTCGCCGAACTGGCGAGCCATCTCGGCCACGTTCCCTGCCTCCGGGTTATTAGGCACGATCCTGTAGGAGGGAGGCATGACGTCCGGCGAGACGCTCTCCACTAGCTCCGGCTTGTCGGTGAAGAGGCGCTGGAACTCTTCGTAGGCCGCCATCTTGTCGACGTAGACGTACCTCGAGATAGCTGGACTGGAGTCCAGGACGTTCCGGATGGCCGCGTCCTGTTCGGCCGAGGCGTTGGGCACCATGAACACGATGAACTCGACGCCCTCCTGGAACTGGGCCGTTGCCCGCTCTGCACCTTCACGGATCAGCAACGAGGCCCCCACGAGGGACAGGGAGATAGCAACCGTCAGGATGGCTGCCAGGGTCAGGCTGAGGTTCCGCCACAGGCTGACCACTGTCTCGCGGACGTAGTACCAGAGTCGGTAGAGCACGTCAGGAGATCCCGGTCGGGCCGTCCTCGTAGACCCCGCGCGACTCGTCTCGCTTGATGACCCCCCGATCCAACTCGATAACTCGTCGTCGCATCGTGTCGACGATGGTCCGGTCGTGGGTGGCCATAACCACCGTCGTGCCGGTCCGGTTGATCCGGTCCAGGAGTCGCATGATGCCCACCGAGGTGGCCGGGTCGAGGTTTCCCGTGGGCTCGTCGGCTAGCAAGATGAGCGGCCGGTTCACGAAGGCCCGAGCGATTGATACCCGTTGCTGCTCGCCGCCCGACAGTTCGCCGGGCAAGCGTTCGGCCTTTCGGGTCAAGCCGACCAACTCGAGGATGGCCGGAACTTGTTGGCGGACCACCTGCCGGGGCCGACCAATCACCTCTAGGCCAAAGGCCACGTTTTCGTGAACCGTCTTCTTGGGCAGGAGCTTGTAGTCCTGGAAGATGTAGCCGATGTTCCGACGCAAATAGGGCACCTTCCATGAGCTCAGGGCGCCGACGTCCTTGCCGGCCACCATGATCCGACCCGAGTCGGCAACCTCCTCCCGGTTCAAGAGACGGAGAAAGGTGGACTTCCCGGAGCCCGACGGCCCAACCAGGAACACGAACTCGCCCCGTTGGATTTCCGCCGTGGCGTTTTTCAGGGCCACCACGTCACCCTTGAAGATCTTGGAGACGCTCTCCAACTTGATCATCGCCCAACTCCGTGCCGCGTCGATACGAGGTAGAGCGGTCGTGGCGGCACGGAGCGGACGGTACCAGAGGCTCGTCAGCCGATCGCGGCGCCCCGGAGCCTCCGCAAACCGTCGACCGGTCGGTCGTCAGCCCTCGGGCAGGGACCGAACCCAGCGCAGATAGGCCTCCATGAAGCCGTCCAAGTCGCCGTCCAGCACCCGAGCCACGTCGCCCACCTCGTGCTCGGTTCGGAGGTCCTTGACCATCTGGTACGGCTGAAGCACGTAGGACCGGATCTGGCTTCCGAAGTCGACGCCCCGCTGCTCGCCGCCGATCTCGGCCAGTTCCGCGTCACGCTTCTGGCGTTCCAGGTCCAAGAGACGGGCGGCCAGCATCTGCATGGCACGGTCCTTGTTCTGGTGCTGGCTCCGCTCGTTCTGGCAGGAAGTCACGATCCCGGTCGGCAAGTGTGTAATGCGGACCGCTGAGTCGGTGACGTTGACGTGCTGGCCACCGGCCCCCGAAGACCGGTAGGTGTCGATCCGCAGGTCTCCCTCATCGATCTCCACCTCGTCGACGATCTTGTCGAAGAAGGGCACCACCTGAAGGGACGCGAAGGCCGTCTGACGCTTGGCCTCCTTGTTGAACGGTGAGATTCGGACGAGGCGGTGTACCCCCCGCTCGCTCTGGAGAAGGCCGAAGGCGTGGCGCCCCCGGACCACGAACTCGGCTGAGCTGAGGCCGGCTTCTGTACCCTCCGAGACTGACTCCACCACCAGGTCAAAGCCCCGACGATCGGCCCACCGGGTGTACATCCGTACCAGCATCTCGGCCCAATCCTGGGCGTCGGTTCCCCCGGCACCGGACTGCACATGGCAGACAGCGTCACCTTCGTCGTACTGCCCGGAGAACAGGCTGCGCAGTTCGAGGGCGTCCATGCGGGACGACAGGTCGGCAACCGCCTCGATGATCTCACCCTCTAGGCTCTCGTCCTCCTCCTCGGAGGCCAGTTCGGCCAGTGTCTCGGCATCTTCCAGCCGAGTGAGGAGGCTGCTGTGGAGGTCAAGGTCTTCGACCACCCTGGCCAGGTCCTTCTGGACCCGGCGTCCCCGGTCCTGGTCGTTCCAGAGCTCAGGGTCGGCCATTTCTGTTTCCAGCGCTGTCCGGTGCTGTTGCTGCTCAGTGATCCGGAGATAGGTGGCCGCCTCATCCAGCCGACTCCGGAGCGCGAACAACTCGGCGGTGAAGTCCTGCATGTCAGCCCCCGTGGCACTGCTTGAACTTGCGCCCCGATCCGCACGGACAAGGGGCGTTACGGGGGGTCTTCTCCCAATCGGAGTTGACCTTGGTGGGAATGGGTGTTGGGGTCGATTCCTCGACGGCGGCCGGGGCCCCTGCTGCTGCGGCCACGGCCGCCGCCCCGGTCACCGGGCCCTCGGGGCCGCTGGTTGTCATGTCAGAAGGCTGCCCGGAGTCGTCGGTCGTGGTCACCTGGATCCGCATCACGTAGCGGAGGAAGTCCCTGCCGATCAGATCGTCCAACTGGCCGAACAGCTCAAACCCTTCGCGTTTCCACTCCGTGGCCGGGTCCCGTTGTCCCATGGCCCGGAGGTGGATGCCCTCGCGGAGGTGGTCCATCTCGTAGAGGTGCTCGCGCCACCGCTGGTCGATGATCCGGAGCAGTACCTGGCGTTCCACCTCGCGCATGGTCTCCGCCCCGAGCTCGGCCTCCCGGCCCTCAAAGACGGCCAGCCCGTCGGCCACCAAGGTGTTAGCCAGCTCGGCAGGACTCCGCACTTCGGTCAGGTCCTCGAGGGACAGACCCAGCGGCCAGTACGAGTCGACCTCGACCCGTAGGCCGTCCAGGTCCCAGTTCTCCGGTAGGTCAGACCCGCAGAACATGTCGATTACCCCGTCGACAACCGAACCCAGAGCCTCGAAGACCTCCTCGCGCAGGCTGGTGTCGTCCAGCATCTGGTCGCGGCGCCGGTAGATCACGTTGCGCTGCTCGTTCATCACCTCGTCGTACTTGAGGACGTTCTTGCGGACTTCGGCATTCTTCTGCTCAACCGTGGTTTGGGCCCGTTCGATGGCCTTGGTCACCATCTTGGATTCCAGGGGAACGTCCTCGGGCAGGGCCCGATCCATGACGCCCCGGACGGTGTCCGAGGCGAACAGCCGCATGAGGTCGTCCTCCAGGGAAAGGTAGAAGCGGCTCTCCCCCGGGTCCCCCTGCCTGCCGCTCCGACCTCGGAGCTGATTGTCGATCCGACGTGACTCGTGGCGCTCAGTTCCCAGCACGTACAGCCCACCGCGGGCCCGGACCTGGGCCCCCATTTCGGCACACTCCGGTTCGAAGCGCTCCACCAGGGCGTTCATCCGCTCCTGGCCCTCCGGCGTCGTCGGGTCCAGGCCGTTGGCCCGAACCTCGCGCTCGGCCAGGTTCTCTGGATTGCCGCCCAGGATAATGTCCACTCCCCGTCCGGCCATGTTCGTGGCTACGGTGACCGCCCCCGGACGACCGGCCTGGGCCACCACTTCGGCCTCACGGAAGTGCTGCTTGGCGTTGAGGACCTCGTGATCCACGCCGCGCTTTTCCAGCTCACGGGAAAGCCGCTCAGAGTTCTCGACCGAGACCGTACCGACCAGCACCGGCTGGCCGACGTCGCGGCGCTCCACGATGTCGGACACCACGGCGTCGAACTTCCCTGCCTCCGTCTTGAAGATCAGGTCGCTCTGGTCGAGGCGGACCATCGGGCGGTTGGTGGGGATGGGGACCACCTGGAGGCCGTAGATCCCGGCCAGCTCAGCAGCCTCGGTCTCAGCCGTTCCGGTCATCCCGGCCAGTTTCTCGTAGAGGCGGAAGTAGTTCTGGAGGGTGATCGTGGCCAAGGTCTGGTTCTCCTCCTTGATCGACACCCCCTCCTTGGCCTCGACAGCCTGGTGGATGCCGTCAGACCACCGGCGTCCTTCCAGTACCCGGCCAGTGAACTCGTCGACGATCCGGACCTCGCCGTCGACCACGATGTAGTCCTTGTCCCGCTGGTACAGCTCCTTGGCCTTCAGCGCGGCGTGGAACTGGTGGACCAGATTGGAGGAGACCTGGTCGTACAGGTTGTCCACGCCCAGGGCGGCCTCGACGGCGTGGACTCCGTCCTCGGTCGGGGCGATGATTCCCTTCTCCTCGTCTACCTCGTAGTGATGTTCGCGCTGGAGGCCCCGGACCACGGCAGCGAACCGCTGGTAGAGAGCAGCCGCCTCACTCAACCGGCCGCTGATAATCAGCGGGGTTCGGGCCTCATCGATGAGGATCGAGTCCACCTCGTCCACGATGCAGAACGCGTGGCCTCGCTGCGCTCTTTCCTCATCGGACATAGCCATGTTGTCCCGGAGGTAGTCGAAACCGAGCTCATTGTTGGTTCCGTAGGTGATGTCGGCGGCGTAAGCAGCTCTCTTCTCGTCCCGGTCCCGAACCTCGGGGACCACCAGGCCCACCGAGAGTCCGAGCCACCGGTGGATCTGGCCCATCCACTCGGCGTCTCGGCTGGCCAGGTAGTCGTTGACCGTGCAGAGGTGGACACCCCTTCCCGACAGGCCGTTGAGGTAGGCGGGCAGGGTCGAGACGAGAGTCTTGCCCTCGCCGGTGCGCATCTCAGCCACCCATCCCAAGTGAAGGGCCATGCCCCCCATCATCTGAACGTCGTAGTGCCGCTGCCCGATAACCCTCCAAGCGGCCTCCCGGACCACACCGAACGCCTCGACGAGGAGGTCGTCGATTTCCTCGCCTCGGTCGAGGCGCTGCCGGAACTTCCCCGTCATGGCCCGTAGGCCGTCGTCGTCCATCGCGGCGAAGCGTTCGGCTACCGCGTTGATGTCGGGGACCAAGGCCTCCAGGGCCTTGACCTTCTTCCCCTCGCCACTGCGCAGGACGCGCGAGAACAGACTCATGGTCCGACCGAGGCTACCGGTCGGCCCGTAGGGCGATGGTGGCCCGTCCGGGGGCCGTGGCCACGTTTCTGGTGCCAGTCAGGAGGGCGAGGAGTTGCGAAACAGCCCCATGTCGACTAGCCGGTCGGGTGCTTCGTCGACGCCCGTTCCAACGATGGCCGCCAGGGCCTGTAAGTCATCACCCCGGATGGTCAGGACCCGTCCGTTGAAGTCCTGGCGCTTAACCTGGATGATCTCCAGGTAGCGGCGGATCAGCTCCACCTGCGGGCCGGATGCCTCTCCGAGGGCCACCAGGTCAATGATCACCTTGTCGCCTGTCGTCCAACCGCTGGACTCGTCGGTTCCTCCCACCTCGGCGTCGGGTCGACCGTCGATCGGGGGTAGGAGCTGGTCCACAGGAACGTTGTAGAACTCGGCTAGGCGGTGGAGCCGGGGCACGGATACTGCGCGTTCCCCCCGCTCGTAGGCCCCGAGTACCGAGGCCTTGAACTCGGCATCCGAGCGAGCCTCCACGTCCTGGAGCGATAGGCGCTTCTGTCGCCGGATGACTCGGATGCGGTCACCCAACTGGGTGCTGTAATCCCCGGCCTCGCCGTCCCCATTGTCCAAACTTCCTGCCACGGGACGTGACCGTACTGACCGCGCTGTGTGGTCGGCAACTATCGAATGGCTCAGAGCGCGGACCGGGCCGGATCTTCTCAGTCCCCGGCGGCCTTCACCACCCGACCGTCGCGTAGGGCAACCAGCAGGACCCCGGCCACGATGGCTGCCGTCTCGGCCCGCAGGATCGTGGGCCCCAGGCTGATCCGTCGCCTTTCTCGAAGCTCTTCGGGCGTCCAACCGCCCTCCGGGCCCACCAGTAGCACGTCCACGTCGGTGTCCAGCACTTCCCCTCCCGGTTCAGCCATCGCAGCATCGAACAGGGACACCACCGGAGTCACCGGAGCCACCTCGGGCAGCCTCACCCGTCGCGACTGCATACCGGCCTCCCGGGCCACCCGAACCATCCGCTCGTACTGTGAGGCAACCTTGGCCTCGTCCCATCGCACCACGGAACGTTCTGCAGCCAGCGGAAGGATGTGATCCACGCCCAGCTCGGTCAGCTTTTGGACCACTAGCTCCGGCCGCCCCCCCTTGATTAGGGCGAAGCCCACGGCCACCGTCCGAGAGGGCGCCGGGACCTCAACCACCTCGCCGTCGATCCGGAGGTCGGAACCGAAGCGGGCCGGACGCCACTGGCCCAGTCCGTCTCCGACGGTCAGCAAGTCACCGTCACGGAGGCGAAGCACCCGGGCTAGGTGGTGGCGGTCCTCGTCGGCGAGGGCTGGCTCATCGAGGTCTTCGACGTAGACGTGGGGGCCGCCCTGACCGTCGGGCAGCGCACCAATCATCGGAAGGCCGCACGAATCCTGGACAGCAGGCCGTCCCCAGGCTCGGCCACCGCCTCGCCGCGTTCGGCGGCCAGGGAACGAAGGATCTCCTCTTCCTCGGTGGTCAGGTCGATGGGAGTGTCCACCACCACCTCGACCACGAGGTCGCCGCGACCCCGTCCCTGGAGGTGGGGAACACCATGGTCTCGGAAACGAAACAGTTCGCCGCCCTGTGTCCCGGCGGGGATACGGAGTATCTCGGTCCCGTCCAGCGTCTTGTAGTCCAGCTCCACGCCGAGTGCCGCCTGGGTTACCGGCAGGTGCAACCTATGCATGAGGTCACTGCCATGGCGCTCAAACACGGCGTGGGGACGGATCCTCACGTGGACGTAAAGGTCGCCGGCCGGACCGCCACGCGGTCCCACCGCCCCTCGACCGCTGAGCCGCAGAGTCGTGCCCTCGTCGACCCCGGCCCGAACGTTGACGGTGAACGACTGCTCCTCTACCCGGCGACCTTCGCCCCGGCACGCACCGCAGGGGTCCGAGATGACCTCTCCTCGACCACCACAGGCCGGACACGACGTGGTGGTCACCATCTGGCCCAGCAGGGACTGTCGGACCCGCTGGACGTGGCCGGTACCCGAGCACCCCCCGCACCGCTCTGCGGAGGTGCCGGGTGTCGAGCCGGTGGCCTCGCAGTCCGCGCAAGCCACGGCCGTCCGGACCGTGATCTCCTCCTCAGAGCCGAACACGGCGTCCTCCAGCTCAACCTCGATCGTTGTCTGGAGGTCCTCGCCGGGCGTCGGACCCGATCGGCGCCCTCCGGTCCCACCGAAGCCACCACCGAAGAACGACTCGAAGATGTCGCCGATGCCCCCGAAGGGATCGCCGGCCATCCCGGTCGATGGCCCGTCGTGGCCAAACCGGTCGTAGTTTCGGCGGCGGTCCGGGTCGGAGAGCACCTCGTAGGCGGCGGCCACTGACTTGAACTCGGCTTCCGCTCCCCCGTCCCCCTGGTTGGCGTCGGGATGGTGCTGGCGGGCCAGGCGCCGGTAGGCGCGCTTCACCTCCTCCGGACTGGCGTCTCGCGAGACACCCAGGACCTCGTAGTGGTCTCGCGTCACCCGTCAGCCCTCGGTAAGACGATCGCCGAGACGCCGTCCCACCACGGCCACTGTGGCCAGGGCCTGCGTGTAGTCCATGCGGGTCGGTCCGAGCACCCCGATCGAGCCTGCCGTCTGACCCTCGATCTCGTAAGGCGCCACGACCACGGAACAGTCCGCCAGCGGCTCCAGCCCGGTCTCAGTTCCGATGGCCACGCTCAGGCCCCGGTCGATGACGTCACGGACCAGGCTGACCACCACGAACTGGCGTTCCAGGATGTCCAGCACCTCGCGAACTCTCTCAACCTCGCCAAAGGCCGCCGCCACCTGGGCCCGGCCACCCACCCAGGCCCGTTCGACCCGAGCCGACCGCTCGACCAGGACGTCCGACACCGTTCCGAGTACGGCGTCTACCGCTAGATCGCCGGTCACCGGTGCTCGGTCGACGGCCTGCAGTCGGCGGCCGATGAGTGCTCCGGAGAGGTGGGCGGCCGCCACGGCCAGGGTGGCCTCCGAAGGGTCGGCGGCCTCATCGCCCAGTTCCAGGGTGTGTTTCTCGACCGTGCCGTTGGCCATGACCAGCACCAAGAGGGCCAGGTCCCGGGTTAGGCCGACCACCTGGACCGAACGACCCTCCTGCTGATCACGGTCGGGGGCAAGGACCACGGCCGCGCTCCCCGTCAGGTCAGCCAACAGGTTGCTGGTCTCGGCCAGCATCTGTTCCATCTCCCGATGTGACCGACGGAAGAACGCCTGCACCTGCTCCCGATCGGCGGCATCCAGGGTGCCCGGGCCGTCGATTCGATCAACGAAGAATCGGTAGGCCTTCTCGGTTGGCACCCGGCCCGCCGAGGTGTGGGGCTGCACCAGATACCCCTGCTCCTCGAGGTTAGCCAGCTCGTTGCGGACGGTGGCCGAGGAGACGTCGATCTCATGCGAGCCGGCGATCCGGGCCGAGCCCACCGGCTGTGCCGTCTTGATGTACTCCTCGACGACGGCGCTCAGGATGTTCGCCTTGCGGTCCTCCAACACGGAGCAGATGCTATCGGCCACCCCCCGGACCATCGGATGCCATGCCCCGGCAACCACGTTCAGTCGTAGAGTTTGAGCGCAGAGATGAAGGCCTCCTGGGGCACGTCGACCCGTCCGATGGACTTCATCTTCTTCTTGCCCTCTTTCTGCTTCTCTAGCAGCTTCCGCTTTCGGGTGATGTCGCCCCCGTAGAGCTTGGCCGTTACGTCCTTTCGGAACGCCCGGACCGTCGCCCGGGAGATGACCCGTCCCCCAATGGCCGCCTGGATAGGAACCTCAAACTGCTGGCGCGGGATGAGCTCCTTAAGCTTGGTCGTCATCTTTCGCCCGTAGACCTCAGCTGCAGACCGGTGGACCACTGTCGAGAAGGCGTCCACCGGCTCGCCGTGGAGCAGGATGTCCACCCGAACCAAGTCCGACTCGCGGTAGCCCTCGGGCTCGTAGTCCAGACTGGCGTAGCCCTGGGTGCGGCTCTTCATCTGATCGAAAAAGTCGATAACCACCTCAGCCAGAGGAAGGTGGTACTTGAGCTCAACTCGCTCGGGCGACAGGTACGACAGGCCCTCCAATTCACCCCGTCGCTCCTGGCAGAGTTCCATGAGCGTGCCCGTGAAGTCGGTGGGCGTGATGATGGCGGCCAAAAGGAACGGCTCCTCGATGCGAGCCGTCTCGGTCGTCGACGGTAGATCACACGGGTTATCGATTTCCAGCCGCTCACCCGACGTCTTAGTTACCCGGTACACCACCGACGGGGCAGTGGTGATGAGACTGAGGTCGAACTCCCGCTCCAGACGCTCCCGAACGATCTCCATGTGAAGTAGGCCCAGAAAGCCGCACCGGAAACCGAACCCGAGCGCCCCCGAGGTCTCGGGCTCGTAGGTGAAGCTGGAGTCGTTCAGGCGGAGTTTCTCTAAGGCCTCCCGGAGATCATTGAACTCGTCGCCGTCGATCGGGTAGAGCCCGCTGAACACCATGGGCTGGGGTTCCCGGTAGCCCTCCAACGGTGAGTCGGCGCCGTGCCGGCTGGTGGTCACCGTCTATCCGGACCGGGCATCAGCCACGTCCTTGATGCCGGCCAACACGTACCCCACCTCGCCAGGGCCGAGGCCGTCCACCGGTGTCATATCCGGGCGACGCACACCAATCTCATCCACCTCGTGGACCGCCCCGGCCTGCATGAAGCGCAGCGAAGCCGCCCCATCCAGGTGGCCATTCACCACTCGGATGGACGACACCACCCCGCGGTACTGGTCGAAGTGGCTGTCGAAGACCAGGGCCTGGAGCGGAGCGTCGGGGTCCCCAACTGGTGGCGAGGTCCGCTCCACCACGGCGTCCAGCAGCTCGGCCACCCCCTCCCCTGTCTTGGCGCTGATGTGAAGAATGTCCTCGGCGGTAATGCCGAGGACCTGCTCAATCTCCTCGGCGTAACGGTCGGGCTCGGCGGCCGGCAGGTCGATCTTGTTCAGTGCAGCCACGATCTCCAGGTCGTTCTCCAGCGCTAAGTAGCAATTTGCCAGGGTCTGGGCCTCGATCCCCTGGGCGGCGTCCACGACCAGGATCACCCCCTCGCAGGCGGCCAGCGACCGGCTCACCTCATAGCCGAAGTCCACGTGGCCGGGGGTGTCG
>JAKURX010000057.1 GCA_022451505.1 Acidimicrobiales bacterium
ACGACGAACTGATGCTCCTCGAGGAGTGTCGCTTCCGGACCATCCCCCAGACCGACGACCCGGCCGACGAGATGCGTTCCCAACCGTGGTTCTCCGTCGAGCCGGGCGACGTGTTCCCCGAACAGTTCCCGACCTTCATGGCCTTCCCCAACGATGTGTCGCCCGAGGTCCGTCAGCGGTTCGACGAGGTGCACTCCGACTTGTACACCCCGGCCTTCTGGAAAGGGGTCCAGGACAGCCTGGCTCGCCGCGACCTGCCCGACTTCTACCCGTACGCCGAGGGCCTCCGATTCCGCCGTAGGCCGACCGGGGCGCTCGGTTAGGGTCGAGCCGTGCCGCGCCCCCCCTCCATCGCGCCGTCGGTCCTGCCGGTCGACTTCTCTCGCCTGGGTGACGAAGTCATGGCCCTGGAGAAGGCCGGAGCGGACCTCATCCACTGGGACGTCATGGACGGCGTGTTCGTCCCCAACCTGACTTTCGGTCCCGACGTGATCGCCTCCACCCGACCGCTGGTCGACCTGGAGTTCGAGGCCCACCTGATGGTCGTCGAGCCCGACCGCCTGGTGGAACGCTACGTGGAGGCGGGCTGTTCGACGGTGCTGGTCCACGTCGAGGCCTGCGATCACCTCCATCGGACGCTGGCTCATATCGCCGACCTGGGAGCCACCCCCGGCGTGGCGCTGAACCCGCACACCCCGGCCGATGTGATCCGCAACGTGCGCGATCTGGTCGGGGTGGTTCTTGTTATGACTGTCAACCCGGGCTTCGGCGGGCAGTCCTACATCGAGTCCATGGAATCCAAGGTGACCGAGGTGGCGTCGCTGCTCGACGGCTACAACTGCGCCGTCGAGGTGGACGGCGGCATCGGCCCGACCACGGTGGCCGCCGTGGTGGCCGCTGGCGCCGACCGGCTGGTGTCGGGCAGTGCCCTGTTTCAGGACGACGAAGGCCTCGAACACGCTGTGGCGGACCTCCGGGCCCGTGCCGAAGCGGCGCAGGCCTGACCGGGCACGCCGCTACCCTGCGCCGTCATGGACACCCCTCTCTCTCCCCTTCCCTTGCCCCACGCCGCGGCCGGCGATACCGAAAGCCTGGAGCTTGGGCGCTTCGACGTCTACACCCGCCTCCTGAAGGACCGCATCGTCTTCCTGGGGACCGACGTCAACGACGACGTAGCGAACTTCATCATTGCCCAGATGCTCTTCCTGGAGGCTCAGGACCCCGACAAGCCGATCTGGCTGTACGTCAACTCGCCCGGCGGGTCGGTGACATCGGGCATGGCTATCTACGACACCATGCAGTTCGTGGGTCCCGAGGTGGGCACCATCTGCATGGGCCTGGGCGCCTCGATGGGCCAATTCCTGCTGTGTGCTGGAGCTCCCGGCAAGCGTTATGCCTTGCCCCACGCTCGGATCATGATGCATCAGCCCCTGGGCGGGGTCCGGGGCCAAGCGTCAGATATCGCCATCCAGGCCGAGCAGATGGCGTACACGAAGAAGATGCTCCAGGAGCGGATCGCCGACCACACCGGCCAGTCGGTGGAAACAGTCGAGGCTGACAGTGACCGGGACCGGTGGTTCACCGCCGAGGAGGCCCAGGAGTACGGGATCATCGATCAGGTAATCGTGCGACGCGGGGAGATGCGCTGAGCCCCAGCTGATGACTACCGGCCCGTAGGCTCACAGACGCGGACGTGGCGGAACTGGTAGACGCACCGGCTTTAGGAGCCGGCGCCGAGAGGCATGGGGGTTCGAGTCCCCCCGTCCGCACGTGACTGAACCATCCCCTGACACGTCCGACCTCCGGGTCCTCGACGCACTGGTTGACGCTGCCCCGTCGGGGATGGCACGCCTGGACGCCGACGGCCGGCTGGTACGGGTCAACGCCCGGTGGGGGCAGGCCACCGGCCAGGACCCGGTCGGCGCCCAAGGCGAGGGCTGGACCACGATCATCGACCCGGACGGTCGCCCGGAATTCTTGGCCGACCTTCGGCGGGCCCTGGTCGACGGGGTTGCCCTCCAAGGCCGTCTCCGCCTGCTGAACGACGACGGCACCTCCCGGTGGCTGGACCTATCCACTGTGCCTCTGACCGGCCCAGGTGGTCCGGGCGGCGCGCTGCTGACCGTTGCCGACGTCTCCGACGAGGTCGACGAGACCCGGCGAGCCCACGAGTTGACGCGGGTGCTGGAATCCAGCCCCGACCCGGTAGCCGTTCTGGACCCGTCGGGCGAGCTGGTGGTGTGGGCCAACGACGCCATGCAGCACCACATCGGCGGCCGGGCTGGCGCCACTCCCCCGCGGCTGCTGGACCTGTTGGACGGCTGGTCGCAGGCCCAGTACGCCACCACCGCCCTGCCCGCTGTGCGCAGTGGTGGGACGTGGCGGGGTGAGTTGCGCCTGATTGGCGACGGCCCGGCGGTCCCGGTGTCTGCCGTGCTGGTGGCCCACCGCGACGCCGAAGGAGTAGTGGACGCCATCTCGATGATGGCCCGCGACCTGACTGACCTCCACGCCGCCCAGCAGCGGGTGGAGGCCACCGAGATGCGCCTGGCCGCTCTCGTAGAGCACGCCTCGGACCTGGTGTGCGTAATCGGCGAGGACGGACGAATCCTGTACGCCAGCCCGGCCGTGGCCCGCATCTTGGGCCGGGAGGCCCACGAGATGGAGGGCGTGCCGGTGGGCGAACTTGTACACCCCGACGACGTTGGCGAACTGGCTGAGCGGGCCGGAGAGGTGATCGCCCGACCGGGTATGTCGCCGGCCTTCGAAGCCCGGATCGCCCACGCCACCGGCGGCTGGCGCCACATGGAGATCGTGGCCACCAATTTGCTGGGCAACCCGGCGGTGGCCGGCGTGGTGGTCAACGCCCGAGACGTGACCGAGCGCGTGGAGGTAGCGGCTCAGCTCGAGGAGCGGGCGTTTCACGACGAGCTGACTGGGCTCCCCAACCGGGCACTGCTCCTGGACCGCCTGCAGGACGCCCTGCACCGGTCGGCCCGCCACGACCGGATGGTGGGTGTGCTGTTCCTGGATCTGGACCGGTTCAAGGTGGTCAACGACTCGCTGGGACACGGCGCCGGTGACGACCTGCTCCGTGAGGCGGCCCGACGGCTGCTCCAAACGGTGAGGCCCGGCGACACGGTGGCCCGCCTAGGAGGGGACGAGTTCGTGGTGGTGATCGGCGACATGGTCCGCACCACCGACGCCCTGGCCGCTGCCGAGCGGGTACGGACGGCCTTGGCCCGCCCCATCCTGCTGGGCAGCGACTCGACTGTGGTGTCGGCCAGCGTGGGAATCGCCGTGGCCCACGGCGCCGAGACACCAGCCGACCTCCTACGGGACGCCGACACGGCCATGTACCGGGCCAAGGAACAGGGCCGGGACCGGGCCGAATTGTTCGGGGACCACCTACGGGCCCAGGCGGTACGCCGCCATTCGGTCGAACAGGAGCTCCGGGCCGCCCTGGAAGAGGACCGGATCGAGGCCCACTTCCAGCCCGTGGTCCGCCTTTCGGACGGGGCGGTGACCGGCGCTGAGGCGCTGGCCCGGATCCGTGCTACCTCAGGTGAGCTGCTCCAGCCGGCCCAGTTCATCGACATCGCCGAGGACAGCGGCCTGATCGCCGACCTGGGGGCCCGCGTGCTGACTATTGCCGTAGGCCGCCTGGCCACCTGGGAGGCCCGGCGGATCGGCGACGGCCCGGCGCTCAGCGTGGCCGTCAACGTGTCAGCCCGCCAGTTGGCCGACCCGGCGTTCCCCGCCGTGGTAGCCGACGCGGTCGCCAACAACGCAGTCCGACCCGAGCAGGTGGCCCTGGAGTTCACCGAGAGTGCCCTGATCGCCGCCAACCCAGTGACCGAAATGGTCCTCAGCGAGCTGACCGCCCTCGGGGTCCGGATAGGCCTTGACGACTTCGGGACCGGCTTCTCATCGCTGGCCTACCTGAAGCGCTTCCCCATCGACTTCCTGAAGATCGACCGGTCGTTCGTCTCCGGCTTAGACGACCCGGAGGATGGCGACGAGGGACGGGACGATACGGCCATCGTGACCGGCACGGTGGCCCTGGCCCACAGCCTGGGGCTGCAGGTGGTGGCCGAGGGCGTGGAGACCGAGTCGCAGCTGCGGAGCCTCCGACGCTTGCGGTGCGACCTGGCCCAGGGGTTCCACTTCTCCGAGCCGGTGACCGACGCCGAGTTCGACCGCTTCCTGGGGCGCCGGTTTTCCGAGGCGCCGGTCTCGCCGAACTGATCCCGCCAGTCAGCGGTCAGTCGTCGGTGGCCAGGCGCCGGGCCAGAATCCGGAAGGCCCGACCCCGGTGCGAAATGTCGTGCTTCTCGTCGCCCATCTCGGCAAAGCTCCGGCCGTCGCCCTCGACGGGCACGAAGACTGGGTCGTAGCCGAAGCCGCCGTCGCCGATCGGTGCTTCGGCGATGCGACCCTCCACCGTTCCGGTGGCCACCACCTCGGTGCCGTCTGGTCGTCGTACAAGGGCCACGGTGCGGAACCGGGCCGTGCGCCGGCCGGCGGGAATCCCGCGGAGCTCGGACAGGAGCCGAGCCGTGTTGGCCACCGCGTCTCCGTCGTCGCCGGCGTAGCGGGCCGACCGTACGCCGGGCGCCCCGCCCAGAGCGTCGACCTCCAAGCCGGTGTCGTCAGCCACCGCAGCCCGACCGGTGGCCTCGCAGACAGCGACGGCCTTCAGTCGGGCATTGTCCTCCAGGGTGTCGCCGTCCTCGACCACGTCGGGGAGGTCGGCCGGTCGGGGTTCCAAGTCGACCAGTCCGTCGAGGACCAAGGCGATCTCAGCCACCTTGTCAGGGTTGGCGCTGGCCACCACCAGCTGGGACCGACCGGTCACAGCGTGGTCGAGGACGCGGTGCGGTGGGCCATCCCCAACAGTCAGGGGCGGGCGGCCGGGGGGTCGGCCAAGACAACTCTTTGGGCGTCCACAATTCGGGAGATCCCGGTGGCCGCCAAGTCGACCAGGGCGTCGAGCTGGGAACGGTCGAAGGCCCGTCCCTCGGCGGTGCCCTGCACCTCGACGAAGCGGCCGGAGCCGGTCATAACCACGTTGAAGTCCACCTCGGCGGTGGAGTCCTCGGAGTACGGGAGGTCCAGGAGGGGCGACCCGTCCACGATGCCCACCGAAATGGCGGCCAGCTCGTCAAGGATCGGCAAAGCAGGCAGGGTGCCGTCGGCCACCATCCGGGTGAAGGCGTCGTGGAGGGCGACGTAGCCGCCGCAGATCGAAGCCGTCCGGGTGCCTCCATCGGCCTGGAGCACGTCGCAGTCCACCGTGACCTCCACCTCGGGCATGGCCTCCAGGTCGACCACGGCCCGCAGCGAGCGAGCGATAAGCCGTTGGATCTCCTGGTCGCGCCCCGAGGTGCGGCGGCGGATCCGTTCGTTGCTGGACCCGGGGAGCATCGAGTACTCGGCGGTCACCCAGCCCCGGCCGGTATTACGCAGCCATGGGGGGACGCCGTCGCCCAGTGAGGCGGTGCACAGCACCCGGGTCCGCCCGAATGTGACCAGGCAAGAGCCAGCAGCCATCTCGGTGAAGTCCCGCTCGAAGGACAGCGGTCGCAGTTCGTCGTCGGCGCGTCCGTCAGATCGCATGTGGCCTCCTGGTCGGCGACCGGTGGCCGGTCACCCTAGAAGTAGATGATGCTTTCAGCGTTGGCCGCCGCCTCATCGAGGTCGTCGGTCCAAGCACCAGTGGAAAGGTACTTCCACCCGGCGTCACAAACGACGAACACCACGGTGGCCGTCTCTCCCTCAGGGACCTGCTCGGCCACCCGGACCGCCCCGGCGAGGGCCGCTCCGGCCGACAGGCCGGCGAAGATACCGCACGTGTCGGCCAGCCGACGCGTGTATTCGATGGACTCCCGGGACCGCACGATGCGCTTACCGTCCAGCAGGTCGAAGCCGCCCCACTTCTCAAAGACCGGCGGGATGTACCCATCGTCGAGGCTGCGGAGGCCCTGGACCAGCTCGCCGGAGGGCGGCTCGACGGCCAGCACCTGTACGTCGGGCTTCTGTTCCTTGAGGTAGGTCCCGACCCCCATGAGGGTTCCGCTGGTGCCTAGGCCGGCCACGAAGTGGGTGATGTCGGGGACGTCGCGCAGGATCTCCGGCCCGGTGGTCGTGTAGTGGGCTCGGGGGTTGGCCTCGTTGGCGTACTGGTAGAGAAACACCCACTCGGGGTTCTCGTCGGCCAGCCGGCGGGCCAGGCGGACGGCGCCGTTGGAGCCCTCCTCGCCGGGTGACGAGATGATCTCGGCTCCGAAGACTTCCAGGGCTTGGCGGCGTTCGGGCGACACGTTCTCGGGCAGCACGATCTTGATCGGGTAGCCGCGGATGCGGGCGATCATGGCCAGGGCGATACCGGTGTTCCCGGAGGACGGCTCGATGATGGTGCGGCCGGGCACCAGGGTGCCGTCGGCCTCGGCGTCGGCAACCATGGCCAGGGCGATGCGGTCCTTGACCGAGCCGGCCGGGTTCTGGCCCTCCATCTTGGCCAGCAGGCGGACCGACGGGTTCGGGCTGAGCTCGCTCACGTCGACGATCGGTGTGTCGCCGATCAGGTCGAGTACGGAGGGGTGGACGGCCATGGGGTGTCGTTCCGGGTTCGGAGGCAATCGATCTAAAGGTGACCGATCTAGTCAGGATTCTAACCCCGTTCAACCTCGACCAGCACCTCGGTGATCTCACCGTCCAGGATCCGGTAGGCCCGGAGCACCGGATCGGGATGCTTCAGCGACACGATCACGAAGATCCAGGCCCCGAAAGGGTCGAAGCGTGAGGCGTCGGCCACGTCGGTGGGTGACGGGTAGGCCTCGGTGTGAGTGTGGCTATGCATCACGCCGAGGACGGCCCGACCGTCAGCGTCGGCCGCCGCCTCCACGTCCAGCATCTCCTGGCCGGCCAGTAAATAGAGCTTCCATGCCTCATCCGGATCGGCCGCGTTGGCCATCGGGTGGTAGCCGTCGACCCGCAGGCTCCCGGGAGCCCCGGTAAACAGCCCACAGGCCTCGTTCGGCGTCTCGGTCAGGGCGCGGTCGACCATGGCCCGGTAGACGTCCTCGGTCAGGATCAGGGTCTCGGCCACGGTCGGAAGGCTAACGGCGGACCCCCCGCTCCCCCGGGGCCATAACGGGCGACCGGTACGATCGGCAGGGTGAGCGACACCAACGACCGCACGGTCGCCACCAACCGCCGGGCCCGACACGCCTTTGACCTCCTCGACACCTGGGAGGCCGGCCTCGTGCTGCGCGGCAGCGAGGTGAAGTCGCTCCGAGACGCCAAGGTCCAGATCGCCGAAGCGTTCGGCCGCGAAGAAGACGGCGAACTGTGGCTTGTTGGTCTGCACATCTCGCCCTACTCAATGAGCGGCGAGGGCATGGGTCACGACCCGGACCGCCCCAAGAAGCTGCTGTTGCACCGGGCCGAGATTCGTCGCATCGTGGAACGAATGAACCTGGAGGGGCTGACCCTGGTCCCGCTGCGGTTGTACTTCCAGGGCGGTAACGCCAAGGTGGAGGTGGCGTTGGCCCGTGGTCGAAAGTTGCACGACAAGCGTCAGGCCATCACCCAACGCGAGGCCGATCGGGAGGCCCAGCGGGCCATGTCTCGACACCGACGCCGGTGAGCCACGCCTGAACCGACGGACGCCCTGTCCTCGACCGCCGGTACCCTTGGGAACGCGGATCCTTGACAACCGAGCACCTGACATCCGCACGCGCCGAGGCCTCCGGGCCGCGGCCACCCACGGGGCTGATCGGTTTCGACGCCGATGGCAGTGGGCGTGTCGTGCGACCGGAGTTGCCCAGACTCCAAAAACGGGGCACCCAAAGAGACGCCAATACGGACGATCTCGCTCTCGCCGCCTGACCTAGTCAGACGGTAGAGAGTCATCGCGACCGGTAACGGCACGCGGGGTCGGTCCACCGCAACCCGGCAACAGAAGCGGTGGAGACAGCCGGGACAGACCGCTGACAGCAGGGACAGACCGCTGACCCGGGGGAAAGACCTCGTGGCTGGGCCCTCGTGGCCCGCCCGACCCGGCGGGGTGGCAGCCAAAAGCCACAGACTCGGGAATGGTCGTAGCACGCACGGTCACTCTTCGACGGACGGGGGTTCGATTCCCCCCAGCTCCACAAGACAAATGATCGACGAGAGGCCTGATATTTCAGGCCTCTCTGTCGTTTCTGGCCTCCTCAGGGGGCGCCCCGTTGCACACAATCTACGGGCGTTAGGGTGCCGGCCGTAGCCGTGCTCGAAGTGGTGGAGCTCCTCAGGGGGGTAGGTGAGTGAACGCAGGAGCAGAGCCGCTGGTTCGGTTGTCGTCACTCACTAAGCAGTACCCGGAAGTGGCGGCGTTGCGTGGGATAACACTCGAAGTTCCGCATGGCGTGGTGGGTTTGGTGGGACCAAACGGTGCCGGCAAGAGCACCTTGATGAAGATCCTCTTGGGTTTGGTCGAGCCGACGAGTGGAACCGCGGAGGTGCTCGGGTTTGACGCAAAGACCGAGGGGCTGCGCATTCGTGAGCAGGTCGGCTACATGCCCGAACACGATTGCCTGCCCACCGATCTGTCCGCCACCCAGTTCGTCATCCACCTGGCTCGCATGAGCGGCCTCCCGGCGACTGTGGCACGGGAACGGGCGGCGGAGACGCTGCGCCACGTCGGCCTGTTCGAGGAGCGCTATCGGCACATCGGTGGCTACTCCACTGGCATGAAGCAGCGGGTGAAGTTGGCCCAGGCTTTGGTGCACGATCCAAAACTGTTGTTTCTCGACGAGCCGACCAATGGTCTCGACCCGGATGGGCGGGACGACATGTTGGGCCTGATCGAGCGCACCGGCACGGACTTTGGCATTTCGGTGATCATGTCGTCGCATCTACTCGGAGAAATCGAGAGTGTGTGTGACTCGCTGGTTCTCATTGAGGAAGGCAAGTTGGCTCGCGTCGGAGCGGTAGCCCAGTTCACCGGATTGGGCAATGTTCTGGCTGTGGAGGTCGGTCGAGATCCGGAACTTCTTGTCAGCCGAATGATCGCTCACGACGTGAATGCCCGGGTTGACGGGCGAATCATCGAAGTTGAGATGCCGGATGGGAGCGCCACGGATGAGGCTGCGCTCATGCGGCTGGTGGTCGACTCGGTGGTCGATCTGGGCCTGCCCCTGGTGCGCGTGGCTCGGCAACGTCACACGCTCCGCGACATGTTCCGCAACGATGATCCCTGGGCAAGCGGCAACGAGGAGGCGGTCTGATGGCGAACCTCGACCAGGCACCTCAGTCGCGAGGCGTGGTCTACGACCTGGGCTACCGCAACTACGACGGACCCCGTCTGGGGCGCCGCTACGCGATTCGTTCCCTCTATGTGTTGAGCCTGCGCAACACATTCGGACTCGGACGCGGCACTTTGCCCAAGGTCCTCGCGTTCGGTCTCGCCCTCGTTGCCCTCCTGCCTGCCATCTTCACAGTGGCCTTCGGTGCGGTCGCTGGAGAGGGCTTCGAGTTTGTCGAACACCACGAATACTTCGGGCTCATTCAGATTGTCATCGTGTTGTTCGTAGCCGCCATGGCGTCGGATCTGGTTGGCAACGATCGCAAGAACAACACCCTTCCTCTCTACTTCTCACGCCCCATCGAACGCGACGACTACCTGCTGGCCAAGATCGCCGCCTTGGCAACGGCCCTGATGTCGCTCACGCTGCTTCCGCAACTCCTTGTATTCGTAGGCAATTGGCTCGGTGCCACCGACGGCACCGAATGGTTGGGTGACAACATCTCGGACATATGGCGTATCGGGGCAAGTTCGACGCTTGTGAGCTTGCAACTCGCGGTAATCGGTCTGGCCATCGCGATGTTCACGACTCGACGGGTATTCGCGCTCACCAGCGTGCTTGCCGCACTGTGGTTCTCAGCCGTCTTCACAAGCGGTCTAGTGACAGTTCTGGGTCCCGGATGGGCCGCAGTCGCCATGCTCGCCACTCCGGGCTATGCAATGAACGCCGCCACATATGTCATCTTCGACGCTGTCCCAGCGCGTTCGGATCGGATGGGCGAATGGGGCTCCTCAATGGCCGATCAAGTCGCCTACGCCGACCTTCCTGGCTGGACGTGGATTGCGGCGTTGGTCGCTCAGACCGCTATCGCCCTGTTCTTTGCCATCCGCCGCTATCGCAAGGTCACGCTGTGAACTCCGCTGCTGCTCAGCCATCGCCGGAACCGCATGCAGCGATCTCGGTACGATCGGCATCTCGTTGGTACGGAGACTTGGTGGCCGTCAACGACATTTCGTTCGAACTCGAGCCCGGGATCACGGGCCTGCTCGGCCCCAACGGCGCCGGCAAGTCGACACTGCTGCACATGATGGCGGGCCTTCTCGAGCCTTCCTCGGGCGAGGTCCTGGTCAATGGCGAGTCGGCTTGGAAGAACACAGGCATGTACAGCCACATCGGTCTCGTTCCCGAACGTGAGGTCACCTACCCGTTCCTTTCGGCCTGGGAGTACGCCCTGGCTAGCGCCCGACTCCACCAGCTTCCCCAACCTGAAGTTGCAGCCCAGACAGCGATCGACATGGTTGAACTCGGCGACGCCATGCATCGCAAGATGAGCGGTTACTCGAAGGGCATGCGTCAACGAGCCAAGATCGCCGCCGCTCTCGTCCACGACCCCGACATCCTGATCCTCGACGAACCGTTCAACGGCATTGATCCCCGTCAGCGGCTCCAGATGAACACGATGCTCAAGGAACTAGGGGACTCTGGCCGAACCATCGTCTTCTCTTCCCACATCCTCGAAGATGTTGAAGACCTCGCCGAAGACGTCCTAGTCGTCATCGGGGGCCGCCTGGGCGCCGCCGGCAACTTCCGTCAGATTCGTCGCCTCATTACTAGCCGGCCCCATGCCTTCACTATCAGGTCCAGTAACAATCGCGCCCTTGCCGCCGCACTGGTTGATCGGCCCCATGTGGCTCTTGTTTCGTTTGACAGCGACGTCATGGAAGTCCAGACGACCGACTTCGGTGCCTTCACCGAATCCATCGCACCCCTCATCCGATCAAGTGGCGTTGCGCTCCAAGAACTCCAACCCGCAGATGATTCCCTCGAGAGCGTCTTCGCCTACCTGGTGGCCCGATGAACAACGTCCTGATCTCCCTCACCGCACGCCAACTTCTAGGAAGGCGCCGCACCCTGGTGATCGGACTGTTGCTCGCGCTCCCGATCCTCACGGCAGTGATCTACCGGTTCTCCGACAAAGCCGGCTCAGGGGATGCCACCGAGGAGGTCGCACTCGGCATGGTCAGCGTAATGATCTTTACCCTGTTGCTTCCCCTGGTGGCCCTTGTATTCGGGACCGCCTCACTGGGTGCCGAGATAGAGGATGGCACCGCCGTCTTCCTGCTCACCAAACCGATCGAACGATGGCGCATCATCGCCATCAAGATCGGAGTCGCCTCGGTGGCTGCAGCCCTAT
>JAKURX010000058.1 GCA_022451505.1 Acidimicrobiales bacterium
CCGCGGTCCTGGAGGGTGGTCAGGTGGGAGTGAACGGTCGACGGGGAGGTGAGGCCGACCGCCGCGCCGATCTCCCGGATCGACGGTGGATAGCCGCGCTGGCGGGTCTCGGCGTCGACGAACTCAAGGATCTGCTGCTGTCGCTTGCTGAGCCCTGTCTCGGTCATGCTGCGTTCTTTCCGCTGATCAACCGACGGGTGCCGGTCGATTTGACATCGAACAGATGTTCGATACACTGATCACTGTGATCGAACACCTGTACGCCGAATACATGTTCCCCGAACAGGCGTTCCATGTCAAGGACCCTATGCCGGCCTCGGGGCCGGCCTGTCACACCCGATCGTCAGGATGGATCGCATGGACACGATGACCCTCGACACCCGAGCCCTCCAGCTCCCGCTTGACTTCTCTAACGGTGCCGGACCCGCTTTGCCGTACCGGCCCTCTCCGGCCCCGTCGGCCCTACGGCGTCTAGTAGCCGACGTCCTGTCGGCCGAGCCGGCTGCGGTTGCTGTCCGGCGCGAGGCGATTCCGGTCCGATCGACGGCCACCAGCCCGGCCGTCTACCGCCGCCGTCGCCTGCTGGTTGCCGTGACCCTCGGCCTCCTGGCCTCCGCTCTCTCCCTCCTAGGCGGTGAGCTGGTGGCCCGGGTCACCGGCACGCCAGGATCGGCCGTTGTCGAGGCGGCAGGCGAGCCCGTGGTTTATGTGGTTCAGCCGGGTGACACGCTGTGGTCCATCGCCGAGCGGATCACCCCGGACGACCGCGACATCCGCCACACGGTGGACCGCCTGGCCGCGTCCACCGGCGGGGCGATGCTCCAGCCGGGGCAGCGGGTCGTCCTGCCCTCCAGTTGAACCAGCGTCGCCGCCGGTTTCGATCCCGTGCCTAGGAGACCAGGTACCGGCAGAAGAGGAACCCGTCCTCAGACAGCACCCGGTGCAGGCGGAGGCGGATCGGCACGGCCAGGCTGGGACCGTCCAGCAGGCTCCGGCCCCCGAGGCCTACGCCACCGACCAGCGTTGGCGAGATCGACACGCATAACTCGTCTACCAGGCCTGCAGCGAACAGTTGGTGGTTGAGGTGTGGCCCACCCTCGCACAGCACCGTCCGTGCGCCGATGTCGTTGAGGGTGGCCAGGAGTCCGGTCAGGTCCACCAGCGTCTCGCCGCACACCACAAGCTCGGCCAGCGGCTCCAGGGCGGCCCGGCGGTCGGCGGGAGAACTCGAGACGGTGGCTACCAGAGGTGCCGGATCACCGAGGTCGTTCTCGGTGAACAGGGGGAGGGTGGGGTCGAGGTCCAGAGAGCCGGACACCACCACCAGGCGGGGCCTTGGGGCCCGTCTCTCGGCGGCGCGTCGGGAGGCCATCGGTTCGACGGGGTCTTGGGGCGGTCGGTAGCCCTCAGTTCGTACGGTTCCTGCACCGACCAGGACCATGTCAGACAGTCCACGGAGCGCCCGAAAAACCTGGCGGTCGCCGGTTCCGCCCAGGCCGACCGACCGACCTGCCACCGTCGTCGCACCGTCTATGGAGGCCACCATGTTGACGACCACCCACGGACGACCCGGGGGAGCCGGGCGGTCGTCGTCGAGATAGGCCTCGACTGGGTCGACCTCGGGCCCGTCGCTGGGGTGGAGGATTCGCACGGCGCGACGGTATCCGGTCCAGGCTGTGGACAACCTCGTGGTGGTCCACCGGGAATTCCACAACCAATCCCCCTATCGGTCCACAGGCTGGTGTCCGTAAGTTTCCCCTTCGTGGCCGGTGGCGGTCGGCCCGGCACGAACCATCACCCCGACCCGTTGGGGTGACGCTGGGAGGTCCGCTCCACCCGTCGCGACGGGTGGAGTCCCGGTCTCCTTGACCTGGGCCAGCCGCTGTCGGCCACGACCCCGGAGGTCGCCGGGGCGCCGGAAGGGTGTCACCGGGGGGCCGTACCATCGGTATGGGCAGACCCAGAATCGACAACGACCGCAGGAGGGCGGAAGGGCACATGTCGCTGGCATCAGAGCGGGGGATCCTGGGGATCCGCCGCCGCTTCACTACCCCGGAGACCGACCCCTACGACCAGGTGGCGTGGGAACACCGGACCTCTCGCCTGGTTGATCACCGCGACGGCAGCGTGGCCTTTGAACAAGACGACGTCGAGGTGCCGTCCTCCTGGTCGTTGAATGCCACCAACATCCTCGCCCAGAAGTACTTCCGAGGGCCGCTAGGCAGCCCGGAGCGCGAGGGCTCGTTGCGCCAGGTCGCCGACCGGGTGGCCGGAGCGATCGCCGATTGGGGCCTGCGCGACGGCTACTTCGTCGACGGCGACGAGGCCGACGCTTTCGCCGCCGAGCTCCGGTACCTGATCGTGACCCAGCGGGCGGCCTTCAACTCGCCGGTGTGGTTCAACATCGGCGTGCCCGGCGTGCCCCAGCAGGCCTCGGCTTGCTTCATCCTCTCCGTGGACGACGAGATGTCGTCCATCCTGAACTGGTACGTCGAGGAGGGCACCATCTTCAAGGGCGGCTCCGGTTCTGGCGTCAACCTGAGTGCCATCCGGTCTAGCCGGGAGGCGCTGCGGGGCGGCGGGCAGGCCAGCGGGCCGGTGAGCTTCATGAGGGGCGCCGACGCGTCAGCCGGCACCATTAAGAGCGGAGGCAAGACCCGACGGGCGGCCAAGATGGTGATCCTCGACGCCGACCATCCCGACGTCGGGGACTTCATCTGGTGCAAGGCCCGCGAGGAGCGCAAGGTGCGGGTGCTGTCCGAAGCCGGCTTCGACGTCGGCTTCGACGGCGCCGACAGCCACTCGATCATGTACCAGAACGCCAACAACTCGGTCCGGGTGACCGACGAGTTCATGCGGGCCGTCGAATCCGACGGCGACTGGGACCTCCGGGCAGTTACCGACAGCGCGGTCATCGAAACGGTTCGGGCCCGCGGCCTCTTCCGGCAGATGGCCCAGGCGGCGTGGGAGTGCGCCGATCCTGGCGTCCAGTTCGATACCACCATCAACCGCTGGCACACCGCATCCAACTCCGGCCGGATTACGGCCAGCAACCCTTGCTCCGAGTATGTCCACCTGGATGACTCGGCCTGCAATCTGGCCAGCCTGAACCTGCTGACCTTTCTCGGATCCACCGACGACGAGACGACGGGCATCGAGGATTTCGACGTGGACGGCTTCTGCCACGCCGTCGAGGTGATGCTCACCGCCCAGGAGATCCTGGTCGGCAACGCCGACTACCCGACGGTGGCCATCGGGGAGACCACGCGGGCTTTTCGCCAACTAGGCCTCGGCTATGCCAACCTGGGCGCCCTCCTGATGGCCCTCGGCCTGCCCTACGACAGCGACGAGGGTCGGTCAGTGGCCGCCGCCGTCACCTCCCTGATGACCGGACACGCCTACCGGACTTCGGCCCGGCTGGCCGACCGGATGGGCCCCTTCGATGGCTACGAGCACAACCGGGAACCCATGCTGGGCGTCCTGGACATGCACCGGGAGGCCGCTGAGATGCTCGACGACGACGTGGCACCCGAGCTGGTGGACGCTGGCCGGACGGCGTGGTTCGAGGCCTGTGCCCTGGCTCAACGGGTTGGGGTGAGGAACAGCCAGGCCACGGTCCTGGCCCCCACGGGCACCATCGGCCTGCTCATGGACTGCGACACCACGGGCATCGAACCGGACCTCAGCCTGGTGAAGCACAAGCGCCTGGTCGGGGGCGGCACTATGTCGATCGTCAACCGCACCGTTCCCCGTGCGCTGGCCCAGCTGGGCTACGACGACCAGCAGGCGGCCGCCATCCTGGCCTGGATCGACGAGCACCAGACGGTGGTCGGCTGCCCGGAGATCCGGGCCGAGCACGTGGCCGTGTTCGCCACCTCCATGGGCGACAACCCCATCCACCACATGGGCCACATCCGGATGATGGGGGCCGTCCAACCGTTCCTGTCCGGGGCCATCTCCAAGACCTGCAACATGCCCGAGGACGTCACCGTCGATGACGTCGAAGAGCTGTACATGGAGTCGTGGCGGCTCGGCCTGAAGGCGGTCGCCATCTACCGGGACAACTGCAAGGTGGCTCAGCCCCTGTCCACCGGCCACGGATCGACGCCGCAGCCGGCCGCCGCCGTCGAGGATGTCACAGCGGCCCTGGCCGAACCGGTCCGTCGCCGGTTGCCGCGGCGCCGTCGGTCCCGCACCCTCGAGTTCCGGGTGGCGGACTGCAAAGGCTTCGTCACCGTCGGTGAGTACGACGACGGTCGTCCGGGAGAGGTGTTCGTTCGCGTCTCCAAGCAGGGTTCGACCCTGGCCGGGATCATGGACGCCTTCGCCATCTCGCTCAGCCACGGCCTGCAGTACGGCGTTCCGCTTCGGGCCTTCGTCGACGCGTTCACCGGAATGCGGTTCGAACCGGCCGGGATAACCGACGATCCCGACCTCCGGATCTCCTCCAGCCTCATCGACTACCTGTTCCGACGCCTGGCCGTCGAGTACCTGACCGCTGAGGAGCGGGCCGAACTGAACATCTTGACCACTAGCGAACGCACCCAGCCCACCCTGCCTGGCGTGGAGGAGTCCGTCACCGAGACCCGCCAGGG
The DNA here is from genome assembly GCA_022451505.1 of Acidimicrobiales bacterium. Classification (GTDB taxonomy): domain Bacteria; phylum Actinomycetota; class Acidimicrobiia; order Acidimicrobiales; family MedAcidi-G1; genus UBA9410. Next base: position 4,596 of record JAKURX010000058.1, read on the forward strand.
ATCCGAAGTGCCGCCCGACCCACCCACCGTTCCGTCAGCCACCCAGTTTGCCGCTCACCTGGCCCTCGGGTCTCCGGGCGCTTTCGGAGCCGACGCCCCCCTGTGCATGCAGTGCGGCGTGTCCATGCAGCGCGCCGGGTCCTGCTACGTATGCGCCGACTGTGGTGCCACCAGCGGGTGCTCGTGACCGCTCGGCCTGCACCTGAGGTTCGCTGATGGCCGTGTTGCGGTTCTCCTTCGGGACGATGGGCTCCGGCAAGAGCACCCTGGCTCTTCAGATCCACCACAACCTGAAACAGCGCGGCCTGCAGGGGATCCTCTGCAGCCAACTAGACCGTTCGGGCGGGAAGGTCTCCAGCGCCTTAGGGGTCTCGGCCGACGCTGTGGAGGTCGGACCCAAGCTGGACCTGTTCGAGATGGCCCTGGCCGTGGCATCCCGCCGGGGCAGCCTCGACTACCTGGTCTGCGACGAGGCCCAGTTCTACCGTCCCGAACAGATTGGCCAACTGGCCCGCATCGTCGACGAGTTAGGGGCCGACGTGTTCGCCTTTGGTCTGCTGACCACCTTCCAGGGCGAACTCTTCGATGGCACCAGGCGGCTGCTGGAGTTGGCCGACGAGCGGGTCGAGGTCCAGGTTGAGGCCCGCTGCTGGTGCGGGTCGCGGGCCACCCACAACGCCCGTCTGGTGGACGGCGTGCAGGTCTACGACGGCAAGCTGTTCGTTATCGACGACCCGAATGACGACCGGGTGGCCTACGAGCTGCGTTGCCGGCGCCACTGGCTGTCCGGCCAAGCTGGTCCGGTCACCGGCCAGGGAGAGGCCCCGGAACGGTCCGGGTCAGAGGCCGAGCCGGCTCGTCAGGTGGTTTGACAGGTCCCCGACCAGGTCGGCCCGGTAGGTCCGCTCGCTGAACCTCCAGGACCCGCCCACCATCTCGAACCGGTCGAGGTAACGGCCGCTGATGACCGGTTGCAACGGCCCGTCGTCGACCTGTTGGAACACCGTGTAGGTGCTGCGGCAGGTGGCCGTTTCCGCCTCTTCATCGACCTCCAGGATGGGGGTGCCCACCAGGTGGCGGGTCCGTGGGGTTCCGTCGGCGTGGATCCGGACCAGCGAGGTCCAGAGGGCCAGCAGCCCGTCGCGATCCACGACCACCGGGGGCTCAGCATCAGCGTCCAGGACCACCCGGGCGTGGGCGAACAGGTCAACGCACTCCTCGAGGCGGCCGGCGTCCATCAACTCGGCGTACCTGTATAGGAGGTTGGCGATCAGCGTGTCGGCGGTGGTCACCGCAGGAACCTAACCCCGAACGCCGATCCCGAACCGCCGGGGAGTGGGCGGTAGCGTGCGCCCATGACCAACTACCGGCCGCCGTTAGCCGACATTCGCCTGGTCCTGGATGAGATCGCCGACATCGCCGCCATCTGCGAGCTGCCCGACTTCGAGCACGTGGACCCGGAGACCGTCGACGGCGTACTGGACGAGCTGGGGCGGTTCGTGGCTGAGGTCGTAGCGCCGGTCAACCGGATCGGTGATGAAGAGGGTTGCTCGGTTTCCGACGGTGTGGTCACCGTCCCCGACGCGTTCGGCAAGGCGTGGGACAGGTACGTCGAGTCCGGGTGGGGGGCCATCTCGCAGGACCCGGACTACGGGGGCGGAGGCTTCCCGGGCACCATTCAGACGGTGATGACCGAGATGATGGCCACCGCCTCGCGGGCCTGGTCGATGGGGCCGATGCTGACCGTTGGGGCCCTGGACGCCCTGAACACCTTCGCCGACGAGGGCATGAAGGAGACCTACCTGCCGCGGATGGTGACCGGCGAGTGGTCGGGCACCATGAACCTGACCGAGCCACAGGCCGGTTCTGACGTGGGCGCCCTGACCACCCGGGCCGTACCCGGAGACGACGGTACCTACCGAATCTTTGGGACCAAGATCTTCATCACCTTCGGCGAGCACGAGCTCGCGGAGAACATCATCCAGCTGGTCCTGGCCCGGACCCCGGACAGCCCCCCGGGCACAAGAGGTATCTCCCTCTTCGTGGTCCCCAAGTACCTAGTCGGCGACGACGGGAGTCTGGGGGAGCGCAACGACTACACCTGCGTGTCGGTCGAGCACAAGCTGGGCCTGCATGCCAGCCCGACGTGCGTGCTCTCGTACGGAGACGCAGGCGACGGTGCCGTGGGCTACTTGGTGGGCGAGGAGCACCAGGGCATGCGGTACATGTTCAAGATGATGAACAACGCCCGCCTGGGGGTGGGCGTGGAGGGCCTAGCCGTCACCGAGAGGGCCCTGCAACAGGCTGCCGACTACGCCGGGGAGCGACGCCAGGGCCGGGCCATCGGTGGTCCAGCCGGCGAACAGGCGGTCATCGTGGACCACGCCGACGTCCGACGGATGCTGTTGACCATGCGGGCCTACGTTGACGCCATGCGGTGCCTGCTCTACCTGAACGCGGCGACGCTTGACATGGCCACCCACCACCCGGACGAGACGGTCCGCCAGGAGGCCTCCGAGAGGGCCGAGTTGCTGACCCCCATCTCCAAGGCCTGGTGCACAGACCTGGGCGTCGAAATGGCCTCATTGGGCATCCAGGTCCACGGGGGATATGGCTACATCGAGGAGACGGGAGCCGCGCAGCATTACCGGGACTCCCGGATCTCGCCCATCTACGAGGGCACCAACGGCATTCAGGCCATGGACCTCGTAGGTCGCAAGTTGCCCATGCGCGAGGGCGGGGTCATGGGCGACCTCCTGGTTGAGATGGCAGCCATCGATTCTGACCTGGCCGCGGCGGGTGAGGATTTCGTGACCATCCGCAGCGGCCTGGCCGATGCCCGGTCGGCCATGGAGGAGGCCACCTCGTGGCTGATGGCCCACGGGCTGGCCGACCCGAACGACGCTCTGGCCGGTGCCACTCCGTACCTGAAGATGTTTGGCCAGCTGGCGGGTGGGTGGCTCCTGGCTCGCCTCGCCCTGGGTGCCCGCCGTCGACTCGACGCCGGCGAGGGCGATGCCGACTACCTGGCTACCAAGGTGGTGGTCGCCCGCTTCTACGCCGAACAGCTGTTGCCCGTGGTCCGCGCCCAGCTAGGGGCGGTCACCGCCGGCGCCGGGGACCTGTACGCCGTGCCTGCCGACGGCTTCTCGGCCTAATCGGGACAACCCACGGTGGCGGCGTCGATGGCCGGGTTGTTCGGAGCCCTCCCCAGCCCGTCAGCCAACTCGCTCTCGATCGGACCGCTGGAATTACGGGCCTACGGCTTGATGATCGCCCTGGGTGCCCTGACCGCCGTGGCCTGGAGCCGGCGGCGCCAGGCGGCCCGGGGTGGAGACCCGGAGGACATGTCGACCATTGCCCTGTGGGCCATACCGGCCGGGCTGGTCGGATCACGGCTGTACCACGTGGCCACCGACTGGCGGTCCTTCCAGGGACGGTGGGAGGACGTGCCGGCACTCTGGCAGGGTGGCCTGGGTATCCCGGGAGGACTGATGGCCGGCGTGATGGTCGGCGTCCTGGTGGCCCGACGCCGCGGCCTGTCCATGGCCGGGGCGATGGACGTGATGGTGCCGACCATCCCGGTGGCCCAGGCCATCGGCCGGTGGGGGAACTGGTTCAATCAAGAGGTGTTCGGCAGGCCGACCGACCTGCCATGGGCGCTGGAGATCGATGCCGCCCACCGCCCCTCTGGCTACTCGGAGGCTGCGACCTTTCACCCAACCTTCCTCTACGAGGGGCTGTGGAACGTGGCCCTGGCCGTGTTCCTGGTGCGGATCGAACGACGAGGGGTCCTACGACCCGGATACCTGGTCGGCCTCTGGGTCTTCGGCTACGGGCTGGGACGCCTCTGGGTGGAGGCACTCCGGGTGGACCAGGCCTCGCTGATCGTCGGGGTCCGGGTCAACACGTGGATGGCCCTGGTGGCCATCGTGGCGGGTGCCGTGGTGACGTGGACCGGGCGGACGGCCAAGTCGCCAACGGGAGCCGGGAGCGACGGGGCCACGACATGACCATCGACGATCTCCCGAAGAGGGCCCTGAAGCGGGTCGAGCGGACCTTCGCCTTCCTCGACATCAGCGGCTTCACCGCCTACACAGACAGGGAGGGCGATGCGGCGGCCTACGACGTGATCCGTAACTTCAGGAACGCCGTCCGACAGGTGGCCTCGGAGCGGGGGGTGCGCATGGCCAAGTGGCTAGGCGATGGAGCGATGATGGTCGGGGTCCATTCGGAGGACCTGGTCGAAGCGGTCATCGACATCGAGCGTCTGGTCGACTACACCCAGTCGCCCCGACCCATGCGAGCCGGCATCGCCCGGGGGCCGGTACTCCTCATCGACGGCGATGACCACGTCGGCAGGGCGGTGATCCTGGCTTCGCGGCTCTGTGATCGAGCGAAACCCCACGAGATCCTGGCCCAGGTGGGAACGGTGAACCTGGAGATGGTGAACGCCGAGGCGGCCCCCCTGGGTTGCCACGAGATTCCCGGCTTTGTCGAACCCATTGACCTGGTCCGCCTCACCCCGGTGGGCGGCTCCTGAGCGATCGGTGTCCGAACAACCGCACCGGGGCACCGGGCTCACGCCGTTTGAGGCAGCGGTGGCCGCCGTGCTGGCCGACCTGACGCCCGGCGAAGTGGTGACCTACGGAGAAGTGGCGGCCGAGGCCGGACATCCGGGGGCCCATCGGGCCGTCGGTCGCTTCCTCCGCGACCACGACGGCCACCCCTGGTGGCGGGTGGTGACCTCCACCGGCCGTCTAGTTCCGGGCCACGAACTGGAGCAGGCCCGGCGCTTAGCCGCCGAGGGCGTAGCCACCGCCGACGGTCGGGTCCGACCCGTCTGAGTTCCTGTCGCGCCGAGCAGTCCGCTCGCCACGACGGGGCGCCGGTAGACTGGGCGGTGCCCTCCCGGGTCCCGTCGGTCGCTGGTATGCCGACACCGGGTCGGATTCGTCACCCAGCGGAGAGCGGTGGCGAGACCCGCCGACAAGCGGGTGACGATACGGCGGTCCGGCCGCCGGGAAAAACAGGCAATCCCATGACGACGACCCAGTTCGCCGACCTGGGCATCGACCAGGACCTGGTTGATGCCCTCGCCGAGCGGGGCATCACCGCCCCGTTTGAGATCCAGGCCCTGGCCATCCCCGACGGGCTGGCCGGCCGCGATGTGTGCGGCAAGGCCAAGACCGGCTCGGGGAAGACACTGGCCTTCGGCCTCCCCCTGATCCAACGCCTGCCGCAGGCTAAACCCCGGTGCCCCACCGGTCTTACCCTCGTGCCCACCCGGGAGTTGGCCGTCCAGGTCTGTAAAGAACTGGCGCCGTTGGCCGCCGTTCGGGGCCTGACCGTCGAGGCCATCTATGGCGGCGCCCCGATTGAGAAGCAGACCGCCGCCCTGGCCAGGGGCGTGGACATCGTGGTGGCCACTCCCGGCAGGATGATCGACCTGATCCAGCAAGGCGAGGTCTCGGTGGCCGACCTGGAAGGCGTAGTCATCGACGAAGCCGACCGGATGGCCGACATGGGCTTCATGCCCCAGGTCGAATGGATTCTCCGCCATGCCGAAAAAGATCACCAGACGCTGTTGTTCTCGGCCACGCTGGACGGGATGGTCGGCGCCCTGATCAGCCGCTACCAGAACGACCCAGTCACCTACCAGGTGGACTCCCTGGAAGTCCCGGTGACCGAGATGGAACACCGGTTCCTGGCCGTCCACGAGATGGACCGGGTACGGGTGGCAGCCCGGATCATCGGAGCCTCAAACCGGACCATCATCTTCTCCCGCACCAAGTGGGGGGCCGACAAGCTGACCGGCAAGCTTGTCGGCGAGAACGTGAAGGCGGCCGCCATCCACGGTGACCTGCGACAGGCCCAGCGGGAGAAGGCGCTGGCCGATTTCATTGCCGGGAAGATCGAGTGCCTCGTGGCCACCGACGTGGCCGCCCGCGGCATCCACGTAGACGACGTGGAGGTGGTCATTCACTACGACCCCCCGTCCGATGCCAAGACATACGTCCACCGTTCTGGGCGGACGGCCCGGGCCGGCGAGTCAGGCATGGTTGTCAGCCTGGTGCTCTGGAACGAGGAGCTGGAGGTCCGAAAGCTGCTGCGACGCCTCGGGATGAAGCAGCCCATCGTGGAGGTCTTCTCCAACGACGAGCGGCTCGACGACCTGATGGCCTGGGACCCGGCCGCCGAGGCCGCCTGACCCCGACCATGACGGGACCCGGCCGGCGGTGACCGACCGGCGAAACGATCGGGAAGCCGACCGCCTAGCTGCCGAGGCGGCTGCGGTCCTACAGGGTGCCGACGACCGTCGGCGCCGTGGAGCCTTCTTCACGCCCCCCGACGTGGCGGCGGCCCTCGTCGGCCACGTGGTCGAGGGGGGAACGGTGGTCGATCCGGCCTGCGGGGCCGGGGTGTTCCTACTGGCTGCCGCCCGACGCCTCTACGAGGACGGTTGCGCCGATCGTCGAACCCTGGTGCGGCGGTGTCTTTTTGGGGCCGACGTGGATTCAGCTTCGGTGGTCGCCACCCGCCGGATCCTGGCCGCGTGGGCCGGCGTCGATCCCGACGAGGTGGTCGGCGTGGTGGTCGGCGATCCATTACGGGAC
>JAKURX010000059.1 GCA_022451505.1 Acidimicrobiales bacterium
TCGGCGCACACCACGTCGTGGCCCAGGTGGGCGAGGCACGCCCCGCTGGTTAGGCCGACGTAACCCGTGCCGATGATCGCGATCGTGGCCATTGCGGCGAGTCTCGCAGCGTCGGAGCCGAACCCCGACGCGTCCCGGGTCGGTCAGCCCTCGGGCGGGGCGGTGACCCTCGGCATGCAGAGGCCGTCCAGCTCAGTGATCTCGATGCGGTCCCGGTTCTCCCAGGTCACCTCGAGCTCGGGGTCCCGCTGCAGGCGGTACTCCCGGAACGACATGTCCATGGCGTCGAAGGCCACCAGGCGCCCTGACAGGCCATCGCCCAGGTCCAGGATGAGCTTGATGGCCTCCAGGGCCTGGATGGAGCCCACGATGCCGGGCAGCACGCCGAGCACGCCGGCCTCGGCGCAACTGGGGGCGAACTCGGCCGGCGGCGGCTCGGGCAACATGTCTCGGTAGGTGACGCCGTTACGCGGGTCGAACACGGTGACCTGGCCCTCGAATCGGAAAATCGAGCCGTGGACGACGGGGACGCCCAGCTTCACCGAGGCGTCGTTGAGCAGGTAGCGGCTGGGGAAGTTGTCGGCCCCGTCCACCACCACGTCGTACTCGGGCAGGATGTCCATGATGTTGTCGGCGCCTAGGCGCATGTCGTAGGTGACGACGTCCACGTCCGGGTTCAGGGCAGTGAGGGTCTTCTTGGCCGAGTCGACCTTGCGCTCCCCCACCCGGTCACGGTTGTGGAGGATCTGGCGCTGGAGGTTGGACTCGTCGACCACGTCCATGTCGATGATGCCGATACGGCCGACGCCGGCGGCCGTCAGGTACAGGGCGGCCGGTGAGCCGAGGCCGCCGGCCCCCAGCATGAGGACGGAGGCGTCCAGCAGCTTCAGCTGGCCCTCCTCGCCCACCTCGGGCAGGAGCAGGTGGCGCTGGTACCGGTTGCGCTGCTCTGGGCTCAGGGTGCGCGGGGTGCGCCAGTCGCGTCCCTCGTCCTTCCAGCGGTTGAAGCCTCCCTCCATGGAGACCACGTCGGTGTAGCCGAGCTGCTGGAGAGTGTCGGCAGCGAACGCCGACCGGACCCCTCCGGCGCACATCACGACCATGGGCTGGTCACGGTCGGTCACCCGGTTCTCGACGTTGGACTCCAGGTTGCCCCGGGGAATGTGCAGCGAGTTGGGAATGGCCCCCTGCTCGTACTCGTCGGGCTCGCGGACGTCGAGGAGGAGGTGGCCGTCGGCCAGCAGGGCCTCGGCACCGGCCGGGTCGGTCTCCCGGATGTGGGAGCGTGCGTCGGCTAGGAGGTCTCGGAAGGTCGCCATGCCGGAAATCCTACCGAGTAGGTCAGGATTAGACCACCACGGATCCCGAATCGTCGGTCCGACCGCCAACGATCCGGGGCAGCACCTCGCTGATCGAACCCCGGACCACCACGTCGGCCAGGTGGTCCATCTCGGTGGGCGAGCCGTTAATCACCACGAGCGCAGCGCCGTGGCGCACCGCCACGGGCACCATGGCGGCTACCGGGTAGACGCCGAGAGTGGACCCGACAGCCAGCAGCAGGTCACAGGTCCGGGCGGCCTCCTCGGCCCGCTCCATGTCACCGGGAAAGAGGGCCTGACCGAAGCTCACCGTGGCACGCTTTAAGAGATCACCGCAATCGAGGCAGCCCGGATCGACCTCACCACTGCGCACCCGTTCCAGTACAACCTCGATGGGTGCCTGGACACCGCAGCCCAAGCACATGGACCGCCTAACCGTGCCGTGGACCTCCACCAGTCGTTCGGAGCCAGTACCGGCCATCGAGTGGAGGCCGTCAACGTTCTGGGTGACCAGGGTATGGAGGCGACCCGACCGCTCAAGGTCAACCAGCACCCGGTGGCCGACGTTTGGTCGGGCCTCGTCCCAGATACCGCTGGCCATCACCTGCCAGTTGGCCTTACGGACCTCCGGATCTGAAAGGTAGAAATGCAAGTTTGACGCCCGCTCGGCGGCCGGGTTCTTGGTCCAGATCCCATCAGGCCCGCGGAAGTCGGGGATGCCGCTGTCCGTAGAAATCCCGGCACCGGTAAGCACAGTGATCGAGGACGCGCCGGCTACCAGCAACGCAGCCCGATCAACGGTTTCGGTGAGGCCAGCAGCGTCCATCCTGCGAGACTGCCGGGCGATCGAGGGGCCGGTCAGCTGGCGGGAGTGAAGGTGCAGGCCAGGTCGACCAGGAGCCGGACCCCGAAGCCCGTCCCTCCCGTGACCACCTCGCCGTCGTCACCGTCGGCGAACGCCGGGCCGGCGATGTCCAGATGGGCCCACGGGATCCCGTCAGCCACGAACTCGCCCAGGATCAACCCGGCAGTGAGCGCCCCGCCGTATGACCCTCCGATGTTTTTCATGTCGGCGACCGACGAGTCGACCATCGACCGGTAGTCGACGGGCAGCGGTAGGCGCCACACCCGCTCCCCAGTCCGGGTCGACGCCTCCTCGACCCGGGCCAGGAAGCCGTCATCGCGCCCCATAAGGCCGGCGATCCGTGGGCCGAGAGCCACCATGCAGGCTCCGGTCAGGGTGGCCAGGTCCACGATGGCATCCGGCTTGGCTTCCGACGCCAGCGACAGGGCGTCGGCCAGCACCAGGCGCCCCTCGGCGTCAGTGTTCAGAACCTCGATGGTCTTGCCGTTACGGAGGGTCAGCACGTCGCCCGGCCGGGTGGCGTCACCGCCCAACATGTTGTCGGTCATGGGCAGGTAGGCCCGGACCCGGCAACGGGGGGCCACGGCAGGCAGGACCGACATGGCGCCCACCACGGCCGCCGCGCCGCCCATGTCCATCTTCATGTCCATCATCCCTTGCCCGGTCTTGATGGACAGGCCGCCGGCGTCGAAGGTCAACCCTTTGCCGACCAGGGCCAGCGTCCCCCTCGGACGCCCCTTCGGCGTGTAGGTGAGTTCCACGAACCGGGGCGGCTGGGTGGAGCCCCGGTTCACACCCAGCAGGCCACCCAAGCGGGCCCGCCGGATAGCCGCCTCGTCCAGGACCTTGACGGTCAGGCCCCGGTCGCGAGCCATGCGCCGGACCCGGTTGGCGAACTTGGGCGGCGTAAGGCTCCCGCCCGGCTCATTGACCAGGTCACGGGCCAGGGTCACGCCGTCCACCACGGCGGTCGCCCGCTCAACGGCCGACCGCACCCCGGCCGCCGTGCTCCCCACCAGCGTCACCCGCGCCAGGTGGTCGTCGTCCTTAGTGGACTTGTAGCCGAACCGGTAGACGGCCAGGGCGGACCCTTCCACGACGGCGTGGGCGGCGTCGGCCTCCGACAGGTCGTCGGACCGGGCTACCGAGGCCAGGTCGGCGGCCAGCGAGCGGCGGCTCCGCACGGAGCGGGCCAGAGCCGCGGCGGCCCGACGCACCCCGACGGCGTCGATCCCGTCGACTGGACCCAACCCGACAGCGGCCACCAGGCGGCCGTCGCCGGGCACCACCTGGACTTGTCCGGCCTGGCCCGTGAAGCCGAGGCTCACCAGGGCGTCGCGGTCTAAGCCGGGCGGCAACGGCTGGTCGCCCGAGAAAGCCTCGACGGTCAGCCCATGGGCGACCACCTCGGCCCGGGCTGGCGCACGGCGGGCGGTGGAGAACTGGATGGCCATGGGGCTCCTCGTTGGGGACGGTCAGTCAGGATCGCCCAGCGAGCGGGCGGTAACCGAGGTGCCCTCGCTCCAGCGGGCCAGGGTCCAAAGCAGATCGGACAGACGGTTGAGATACGGCACCACCGAGGATCCGGGGGCGGCAGCCGACAGCGCCGAACGCTCGGCCCGGCGGCATACCGCCCGGGCCACGTCGAGACGGGCCGAGACCTCGTCCTCTCCCGGCACCACGAACTCGGTCGGTGGGTCGAACCGGGCTGAGACGTCGTCGATGAGGCTCTCGAGTCGGTCCACCATCTCGGGGCCGGGACGGGATCCAACCTCGTCCAGGCGGTCCGGGTTGCAGGCCAGCTCGGCCATGACCACCCAGAGGTCGCGCTCGATGTCGATCAGGATTCCGGCCAGCTCGCCGTCGGCCACCGCCCGGGCCAGGCCGATTGCCGCCTGGGCCTCATCCACGTCGCCGTAGGCCGTGGGCTGTGGCGAGTCCTTGGCCACCCGGCCGCCGTGCAGCAGCCCAGTCGTCCCGTCGTCTCCCTTACGGGTGTACACCTTCATCGCCGTTCCGAGCCTCCTCCGGCGGCGGATCCTACCCGTGGCCCGCCAACCGCCCCGGACCGGCCGGGCCTCAGGCCAGCGTGGCCCGGGCCACCAGGTCCATGCCGAAGGCGGTGAGGATGGCCAGGTAGAGAAGGCCGGTGGCCGCCATGACGGCCGAGTACTGGCGTTCCCGGAGGGCCGCTCGGGTCAGGGCCACCAGGGCGATGGAGGCCACCGAGCACGCCACCCAGAACCAGCCCAGCAGGCCGTTGTAGCCGTCGTCGATGGTGCCGTTCAGTACCGAGCCCATGCCGGTCGGCCACAGCAGGACAGCCAGCTCGAACGGCCACACCACGGCCGTCCACCGAACCAGTTCCAGCAATGGCCCGCGGGCTAGGCCGGGCTGGACCAGGTACCAGTGGCCCAGCAGCATGGCGTTGGTGACCGCCCCCAGGAACAGCGCCCCGACCAGGGTGCGGGCCACGGCTAGCAGCGCCGGCTCCCCGGCGTCGACGCCGCCCGCTACAAGGGCCACCAGACCCAGGGCGGGCGCCACCAGGTCCAGGACGGGCGGGAACTCCGGCACTGAGTCGTCGAAGGTCCGCCGGTTCCGGTCGATGCCGGTCATCTCGGCCACCCGAGTGGTCCGGCGCTCCTCGACCCCCCGCTGGCCGGCCACCCCGGCCCGGCGACGCAGCACCGACACCACCATGGCCGTCGCGGTGGCGGCCACCATCCCCGCTCCAGCCACCTCGCGTACGGGCACCGGGTCCAGGGCCAGACCGGCCGCCACCCCGCCCGCTGCCATGAGACCGAACGTGGTCCGCATCGTCCAGCCGTAACCGATGCCCACTTCGCGGCGTCGGCTGGTCACCCACAGGAAGAACAGACCCCCGGTCGCCCACTGGAGCAGCACGGTGGCCGCGTCGAGGTCAATCACCGGCGTACGCGGACCGTCGGACCGGTCAGCCGTCGACCACAGCCAGGCCGTGGTCGATCTGGTTCATGGCCACAGGGCCGTCGGCGGTGGCCCCCACGCTGTCCTCCAGCCGGGCGCCCCACACGCCGGGCACGTAGATGCCCGGGTCAACGGAGAAGGCGTGGCCTACGGCTAGCGGCAGTTCGTTGCCGGCCACGATGTTGGGGTGCTCGTGTGCCTCCACGCCGATGCCGTGACCGGTCCGGTGGACGAAGTGCTCACCGTGCCCGGCGTCGTCGATGACCCGGCGGGCCGCCGCGTCGACGTCCTCACACGGGGTGCCAACGGTGGCCTCCACCACCCCGGCGGTCTGTGAGGCGTGCAGCACCCCGTAAAGCTCGGCGAACCCTTCGGGAGGCGGGCCGATGTGGACGCACCGGGTGATGTCGGAGCAGTAGCCGACGTCGCCCGGGCCGGCCATGGTGCCGCCGATGTCGAACAGCACCCCCTCGCCGTCCCCGATGACCCGACCCCCCGGCTCGTGGTGGGGGCTGGCCGCGTTGGGTCCCGAGGCCACGATCACGAAGTTGATCCGGTGGTGGCCTTCGTCCAAGATCCGCCGCCCGATCTGGGCTGCCACGTCGGCCTCGGTCCTGCCGACCAGCGGGACCTGCCCGGCCTGGACGTCGGCCAAGATGCGGTCCACGGCGGCACCGGCCCGGCGCAGAGCCTCCACCTCGTCGGCATCCTTGACCATCCGTAGCGGCGCCGTGACCTCCGAGGCCCGGGTGAACGACAGGGTGGGACACGCTGTGCCGAGGTCGACTAGGAACCCGGCCCACATCTGGTCGCCGACGGCCGCCGTGGCCGCCCCGCCGACCAGGTCGACCACCCGGGCGATGGGATCCTCGCCGTCCCGCCAGGTGACCAGGTCAAACACCTCCGGACGCTCCACGACCCGCGGGGCCTCCAGGTGAGGCACCACCAGATGGACATCTCCGTCGCGGGGCACGACCAGCATGGTGAGGCGCTCCAGCGGCATGGCCTCATATCCGCAGAAATACGGCAGGTCGGCGCCCACCGACAGGAGCAGGACGTCCACGCCCCGGTCGGCCATAGCCTCGCGGGCCCGGTCGATGCGCTGGCTGAACACAGCGACAGGCTACGAGGACCGCGGCGGTCGGGCGACGACGGGCTCAGCCCGCTCGGGCGGACAGAGCCACGGCCACCGGGCCCGTCGCGGCGGACTCGGCCGCCTGCCGGGCGTGGTAGCTGGACCGGGTTAACGGTCCGGCCTCCACATGGTCGATCCCCTGAGCCTCCCCGTACGCCGCCCAACGGTCGAAGGTGGCCGGCTTCACCCAGCGCTCCACCAGAAGGTGGCTGGTGGTGGGCCGCAGGTACTGACCGATGGTCACGATGTTGCAGTCCACGGCGGCTAGGTCGGCCAGGCAGCCCTCCACTTCGGTGTCGGTCTCGCCCAGGCCGACGATGATCGACGATTTAGTAATCAGGCCAGCCGCCTTCGCCCGGGCCAGCACCGACAGGCTGCGGGCGTAAGACGCCGACGGCCGGACTCGCCGCTGCAGGCGGGCCACCGTCTCGACGTTGTGGTTCAGGACGTCGGGCCGGGCGTCAAATACCGCCCCAAGAGCTTCCGGGTCGCCCTTGCAGTCCGGGATCAGCACCTCGACGGCTGTCCCCGGGTTGCGGTCCCGAACAGCGGTGATAGTGGCCGCGAAGGCCGACGCTCCGCCGTCGTGCAGGTCGTCTCGGGCCACCGCGGTAACCACGGCGTGGCGCAGGCCCATCTCGGCCACCGCCTCGGCCACCTGCCGGGGCTCGTCGGGATCGGGGGCGTCGGGCCGTCGGGTGTCGACCAGGCAGAAGCCGCAGGCCCGGGTGCATCGCTCGCCGTTGATCATGAAGGTGGCCGTGCCGTCGTTCCAGCAATCGAACACGTTGGGGCAGCCAGCCTCCTCGCACACCGTGGTGAGCCGACGGCTACGCATCACAGCCTTGAGGCGGAGGTAGTCGGGGCCCGTCTCCAGTGGCACCCTCATCCACTCCGGCTTACGGCCCACGGGCGGACGGGCCCCGGGCCCCCGGCGTCGGCTGAAGGAACTCAGATCGTCGACCCGGTGCGTCCAGGCCACGTCGGCCCGGTCAACCGGGCCAGCTGCCCACCGGTCGACGGCTCGGTCAACCACCCGGTCAACCACCCGGTGCATCGGCACGTCGACCCCCTCGGCCGCCAACGATGTGACCCCGTAGCCGGTGATCCCGCAGGGGATCATGCGGTCGAAGTAAGACAGGTCAGGATTCACGTTGAGGGCGAAGCCGTGCATGGTGCGGCTCCGGGTCAACTTCACTCCGATGGCTGCCACCTTCCGGGGCCGGGGACCGTCGGGTTCGACCCAAACCCCGGGGTACCGGTCTAGGCGGCCCACGTCGGCAAGGCCGAGGTCGCGACATACGTTGATAAGGAGGTCCTCCACCGACCGCACGTAGGCCGCCGTGTCGGCCATGCCGCCACCCCGCTTGCCGGGGAGGTGGAGAAGCGGGTAGCCGACTAGCTGGCCGGGACCGTGGAAGGTGATGTCACCGCCCCGGTCGGCCCGCTCAAGGTCCGCTCCCACCTCGTCAGGGGGAAGCAGCAGGTTGTCCAGGGAGGCCCGGACTCCGAGGGTGTAGACGGGATGGTGCTCGAGGAGAAGCAGGTGGTCCTGCGGGTGGTCGGCCGACCCAGCGGGAGCGTGGATCCCCTGCTGGAGGGCCAGGGCGTCGCGATAGCGAACGCGGCCCAGCCACCGGACCCGGAACGGTCGGGAGTGGGGGTCGGAGGTCACGGCGCCACCACTACCTGCACGGTGAAGGCCACCAGCAACGCCATCCCGCACACCAGGGCCGAGATGATCAGGACGCGGGTGCTCACGGCGCCGACGGTACCCCGTAGGGTCTCGGCATGACCCCGATCAGGACGGGCTCCCTGGCCGTCCTGGTGCTCGTGACGGGTGCCTGTGGCGGCGTCGCCGATACGACCGCCCCTGCTCCGGTGCCGGCCTCCACGACCGCCGTGGAGGTGGCCGCCTACGGGTCGGGGCCGGCGGCCGGCGTGCTGGGCGCTGCGGTGCCGGACGAGCTGGGGTTCGAGGCAGTGCTGATTGGCGGCGGCACGCTCCACGGTGCCGACCTGGCCGGCCAGGACGTCCTGTTCTGGTTCTGGGCTCCCACCTGAGCGACATGTCGCCGAGAGGCCTCGGCGGTCGCCGAGCTCAGCCGCCGATCGGACATCACGGTGGTCGGCGTGTCCGCCATCGGCCCGGGTGCCGACCCGGAGAGGTCAGCATCCATCCTCCGGGAGTGGGGCATCACCGGGTTCTCGCACATCGCGGACGACGGGCGGGTGGGGGTCCTCTTCGACGTCTTCGGGACACCGGGCATGGCCGTGGTCACTGCAAACGGCTCGGTGGCCTCCCGCACCGGTGACCCAGGACCGGGCGGTTATGACGACCTGATTAACGCCGCCCGGGCGATGGACGCCTGACCACGGCCGGCGCGGGCGCCCCCGGCGGCCGCCCGCGTATCCTGACCTGACCCGATCCCCACGAGGAGCCCCGATGTCCGGGAAGACCCTGAGCCAAAAGGTCTGGGACCGCCACGTTGTGCGGTCGGCCGACGGCCAGCCCGACCTGCTGTTCATCGACCTGCACTTGGTCCACGAGGTCACCTCCCCACAGGCCTTCGACGGTCTCCGCACGGCCGGACGGCGGGTCCGCCACCCGGAGTTGACGGTGGCCACCGAGGATCACAACGTGCCCACGGTCGACATTGACCAGCCCATCGCTGACCCGGTCAGTCGCATCCAGGTCGAGGCCCTGCGGACCAACTGCGAGGAGTTCGGCGTGCGGCTCTACCCGATGGGTGACCCGGGGCAGGGCATCGTGCACGTCATCGGCCCCGAGAAGGGCCTGACCCTGCCCGGCATGACCGTGGTGTGCGGCGACAGCCACACCAGTACCCACGGGGCGTTCGGGGCGCTGGCCTTCGGCATCGGCACCAGTGAGGTGGAACACGTTTTGGCCACCCAGACGCTGCCCCAGCAGGTGCCGGGCACCCTGGCCGTCACCGTGGACGGCACCCTCCCCGAGGGCTCCACGGCCAAGGACGTGATTCTGGCGATCGTGGGCCGCCTGGGCACAGGTGGCGGGATCGGCTCGGTCATCGAGTACCGGGGCGAGGTGATCCGCAACCTTTCAATGGAGGGCCGGATGACCGTCTGCAACATGTCCATCGAGGCCGGAGCCAAGGCCGGCTTGATCGCCCCTGACGACACCACCTTCGAATACCTGGCCGGTCGCCCCCACGCCCCGTTTGGTGCCGACTGGGACGCCGCGGTGAACGACTGGCGGAGCCTGGCTACCGACGACGACGCCGTGTTCGACCGGGAAGTCGTCCTGGACGGAGCCGACATCGTCCCTCACGTGTCGTGGGGCACCAACCCCGGTCAGGTCATGCGCATGGACGGCACCGTGCCCGACCCCGGGTCGTTCGAGGATCCCAGCCAGGCCGAGGCCGCCCAGCGGGCCCTGGACTACATGGGACTGGCCGCCGGGACCCCGATCCGCGACGTGGCCGTCGACACCGTGTTCATCGGCTCGTGCACCAACAGCCGCATCGAGGACCTCCGGGCCGCCGCTGAGGTGGCCAACGGTCGCCGGGTGGCCGACGGGATGCGCACGCTGGTCGTTCCCGGCTCCGGGGCGGTCAAAGCTCAAGCCGAGGCCGAGGGCCTCCCCGAGGTGTTCACCGCAGCCGGCTTCGACTGGCGGGAGCCCGGGTGCTCCATGTGCCTGGCCATGAACCCCGACAAGCTCACAGCCGGCGAACGCTGCGCCAGTACCAGCAACCGGAACTTCGAGGGCCGGCAGGGACGGGGCGGACGCACCCACCTGGTCTCCCCAGCCGTCGCTGCTGCCACGGCCATCGCCGGCACGTTCGCCACACCGGCCGACCTGGACTGAGGAGGACAACAATGGACGCCGTCCAGATCGTCTCGGGCACCGCGCTGCCGCTCCGACGTTCCGACGTGGACACCGACCAGATCATCCCCAGCGACTGGCTGAAGCGGGTGGAGCGCACCGGCTTCGAGAAGGGCCTGTTCTCCGAGTGGCGCGACGACCGGGACTTTGTGCTCAACGATGAGCGCTACTCCGAGGCCGTGGTGCTGGTGGCCGGGCCCAACTTCGGCACCGGCTCGTCGCGTGAGCACGCCGTATGGGCCATCCAGCAGTACGGGTTCGGGGCCGTGGTCTCGCCCCGGTTCGCCGACATCTTCCGGAACAACTGCACCAAGAACGGCCTGGTGCCCGTGCAGGTAACGCCCGAGGTGGGTGCCGCCCTTCTGGACGCCGTCGAGGCCGACCCCGACCTGGTGGTCACCATCGATCTGGCCAACTTGACGCTGGAGGCCCCGGACGCCGGGATCTCCTGCACGTTCCCGATGGATGACGCCACACGTGAGCGCTATCTGGAGGGCCTGGACGACATCGGCATCTCGCTGCGTCACGAGGACGACATCACCGGCTACGAGTCAACCCGACCGTCCTGGCTACCCACCACGGGATGACCTCCGGGCGGCGGGTCCTGCGCCACGGCCTGGCGGTCACAGTGGTGAGCTTGGTGGTCGTCGGGTGCGGCACCGACCCGGCTGGGCTGGGCCGGTCGGGCAACCCGACGGCACCCACCACGATGACGGTGGCCCCGGCGACCACCGGTCCGACGGCCACCGTGGCTCCCACGACGACCGGGGTAGTCGACGTGTCGGGCACCGAGTTGACCTCCGGGCTGGTCCCGTTCACGGAATGTGACGAGTTGCTGCGTCACCTGCGGACGGAGGCCACTGAACGGGTCGGGCCCTACGGCCTAGACGGCGGGGGGTTCGGCGGACCAGTCGTCATGGAAATGGCGCTGGCCGACGGAGCCATGAACACCCCGGCCGTCGGCATGGCCCGATCCATGGAGGAAGGCGT
>JAKURX010000006.1 GCA_022451505.1 Acidimicrobiales bacterium
GTCGTCGACTAACTCCATCAGCGACCGATCGAGCCTCCCGACGAAGCCGAGGAGGTGTCGAGCCATCTCGGCTTCGGAGGCCAGTCGCTCAACGAGCCACGGTCGGGCTTCCTCGTCAGCCTCCTCGGCGGCCTCGTCTTCCAGTTCGGTTGCCAGCCGGGAGAGTCGGATCGTCCAGTCGTCGAGGCCTCCGACCACGCCTGCCCGGAGCGCCAGCCTGGTCCAGGCCCTGGCCGGGACCAGGTCGTGGTCGGGATCCCAGAGGGGGACGTCGGCCATCCAGGCTAAGAGGTCACCTCGTCGGAGGTTCCGATCGGGCAGGCCCAGGAGGCCGACCAGGAATCGTCCGACGACCGTCTCGTCGAGTCGTCGGACGCCGCCTGCGTGGAAGGTGATTCCCGCCGTAGAGAGCCGCTCCTGGACGAGGCGGGCGTCATCGGTCGAGGACGGGTGGACCAGGACGATCCGGTCCAGTGACGTCCCACCCTTTGCCGCCTCGACGATGCGGCGGATGGCGTGCCGGACCGCTTCGTCCTGTTCGGGGACCGATGCCACCAGGAGGTCCACTCGGGAACCGGCCGGCCCGGCCTCGGGAACCTGGGCGCCGAGGGTGGCGGCCAACGCGTCGAGGCGGGGGTCCGCCGACACCGTGCCATCGGGGGCGTCGGCGTCGCCGACGATGGCGATTACCCGGGAAGCCTCGGCCAGGGCCGAGAGGAGTCGCCGTTCCGAGGCCACGTGGTCGCCCGGAAGGTGGAGGACGACGGGGGGCATCTCGACTATCCCGTCGGCGAGCACCTGGGCAGCCACGTCAGCTCGTTCGCGCTCGTCGTGGAACCGTTCCCGAAGCCGTGCGACCAGACCCCGGTGCAGGGCCACCAGGTCGGCCAGCATGTCGCCACTGGCCGCCAGGCGATCCAGTGCCCTGCGGTGGACCTCGCGGAGGTTGCGGTGGGCGGCGACCACCGAGCGTGCGACCGACTGGTGGTCGGCCACGCGGTCGAACGCACCAGGATGCTCGGCCAGGAGCCGCCGGGTGGCGGCGAGGACGACGGCGTCGCTGACTGGGCACCGACCGGTCAACCGGGGTGAGCCGGCAGACAGCGACCGGGCCAGGTCGAGGAGGGTGACGACGTCCACCGCGGCCAGGCCTCCGGCACGGGCGGCCAGGCGTCGGCGGACCATCAGGCCGGTGGCGTGGTTATCGACGACGATGGTCACCGGGGCCAGCGGGTCGCCGTCCTGGAGGTCCTGGACCGCTCCGGCCAGGGCGTCCGTCGCCGGTCGTCCGTACCTGGTTCGCAGGATCTCCGCTGCCATGGACGGACAATAAGTGAGCGCAGTGACATCTTGCTCGGCTCGTGACCCTGTCCCCGCTGCCGACCGGCCGATCCCGGATCGGTAGGTTCCGGCGACATGGACGACGACCTCCAGTACCCGGGCCGCTGGGCCATCGAAAGTCCCGACCGTCCGGCCATCGTGATGACCGGTTCTGGTCAGGCCATGACGTTCGCCGAACTGGACGCTGAGGCGAACCGCATCTCCCAACTCTTCCGCAGCCTGGGCATCAAACCGGGCGACCACGTCGCCTTCTGTCTGGAGAACCGCATCGAGTTCCTAGCCGTGACCTGGGGGGCCCACTACGCCGGGCTCTACTACACGGCTATCTCGTCTCGGCTAACCGCCGACGAGATTGCCTACATCGTCAACGACTGTGGGGCCCGGGCCTTCGTGACCTCGCCCTACAAGGCCGATGCAGTGGTCGAGATCGACGCCGCCACACCTGGAGTCGAGGCCCGCTACGTACTCGGTGGCGCCATCGACGGGTATGCCTGCTTCGAGGAGGCGGTGGCCGCCCAGCCTGTCGAGCCGCTTCCCGACCGGACAGAAGGCGAGGACATGCTCTACTCCTCGGGCACCACGGGCCGGCCCAAGGGCGTCAAGCGCCCAATGTCCGACACAGCGTTAGGTGCATCCGACTCGATCACCATGATGGCCGAAGCGCTCTTCGGGGCCACGACCGGTTCGGTGTATCTGTCACCAGCACCCCTCTACCACGCCGCTCCGCTGCGTTTTTGCCTTGGAGCTCATCGCCTGGGCTGCACGATCGTGGTCATGGAGCGGTTCGATGCCGAGCGGGCCCTGGCCGCCATCCAGGACCACGACGTCACCTGGAGCCAATGGGTGCCGACCATGTTCGTCAGGATGTTGAAGCTCCCTGAAGAGGTGCGGGGACGGTACGAGCTGTCCAGCCTCGTCTCCGCGGTCCACGCCGCCGCGCCCTGTCCGGTCGAAGTGAAGCGACAGATGATCGAATGGTGGGGCCCGGTGCTGCACGAGTACTACGCCGGCACTGAAGGTAACGGCCTTACCTACACCAACTCGCAGGACTGGTTGGAGCACCCGGGCACCGTCGGAAAGGCTTTGCTGGGCGAGGTGGTCATCCTCGACGATGACGGAAACGAGGTGCCGGTCGGCGAGGAGGGAGGGGTGTACTTCCGGGGCAACTCCAGTTTCGAGTACCACAACGACCCGGAGAAGACCGCCGGGGCGAAACTGGACGCCAACACCAGCACCTTGGGCGACGTGGGCCGCCTCGACGAGGACGGTTACCTCTACCTGACCGACCGCAAGGCCTACATGATCATTTCCGGTGGGGTGAACATCTACCCGCAGGAGGCCGAGAACGTCCTAACCATGCACCCGGCGGTGTTCGACGTGGCCGTGATCGGCGTCCCGAACGACGACTTCGGTGAGGAGGTCAAGGCGGTGGTCCAGCCAGTCGCTCCAGATTCCGCTGGCCCGGATCTGGCAGCCGAGCTGATTGCCTTCTGCCGCGCCCGACTCGCTGACGTGAAGTGTCCCCGTACGGTCGACTTCCGGGACGAACTACCCCGGCACCCCACCGGCAAGCTTTACAAGCGGCTCCTCAAAGACGAGTACTGGGCGGGGCGCCAGAGCCGGATCTAGCCTTCGTTCCCGTGGAGACGACCACGCCTGCCGATACCGACGTGGCGGCGTCCGGAGCCCGTCCCCGCCTGAGCCAGCGGTTGGGGGCCGGTCAGCCGGCCTCGGAGTGGGTGACGGGCTCCTCGCCCATCCATTCCCGGAGGGTGTTCTTGAGCTTGGTCTGCTGGATGAACAGGTCGTGTTCGGGTCCGGCCTCAGTGGCCGCCTGTGGGGCCTTCAGGTAGAAGGAAAGCCACTCCTGCACACCCGATTGGCCGGCCCGGTGGGCCAGGTCCAGGAAGAGCGCCAGGTCCAGGACGATCGGTGCGGCCAGAATCGAGTCACGGCACAGGAAGTTCACCTTGATCTGCATCGGGTAGCCCATCCACCCGAAGATGTCGATGTTGTCCCACCCCTCCTTGTTGTCGCCCCGAGGCGGGTAGTAGTTGATCCGCACGACGTGGTCGATGTTGCCGTAGAGATCCGGGTAGGAGTCGGGCTGGAGGATGGCGTCCAGCACACCCAGCTTCGAGACCTCCTTGGTCTTGAAGTTCTCCGGATCGTCCAGGACCTCGCCGTCCCGGTTTCCCAGGATGTTGGTGGAGTACCAGCCGCGCAGGCCGAGCATCCGGGCCTTGAAACCGGGGGCCAGGAGGGTCTTCATGAGGGTCTGGCCCGTCTTGAAGTCCTTGCCTGCGATGGGTACGCCATGGCGGGCGGCCAACTCGATCATGCACGGTAGGTCCACGCTCAGGTTCGGAGCACCGTTGGCGAACGGGACGTCGCTCATCAGGGCGGCGTACACGTAGATCTGGCTAGGTGAGATGTTCTCGTCGTTGGCTCGCAGGCCAGCCTCGAACGCCTCGACAGTTTCGTGGACGGCGCTGGACTCCTGGTAGGCCTCGGTGGAGCCGCACCAAACCATGACCAGGCGGTCGCACTCGTTCTCGGTGCGGAACCGCTCAATGTCAGCGATGAGGGCCTGGGCTTGGTCCCACTTGGCGGCCTCGGACTTGACCCGGGATCCCTCCAGATTTTTGACCCAGCGCTGGTCGAAGACGGCGTCCATGGCGACGATGCCCTCCAACTCGGCCGACACCGGGCCGAGGTCCTTTTCTTCCAGGACGCCGCAGGTGCGGGCCGCTTCCAGCACGTTGGCCGAGATCGGGTCCCAGCCGCCGAAGACCAGGTCGTCCAGGTCGGCCAGGGGAACGAACTCCCGTATGAGTGGGTTGCGGCCCTCGTCGCGGTTGCCGAGGCGGATATGGGCCATCTGGCTGACCGAGCCGATAGGGGCGGTGAGGCCGTTGCGGGCGGCGATCACTCCGGCGATGAAGGTGGAGGCCACGGCGCCCATTCCGGGGGTGAGTACTCCGAGGCGTCCGGTGGCGGGGGCGATGTCGAGGGGGGTGTTCATGGCCCACAGGATAAGCAGATCAGAAACAAAGATGAGTAAGATTCAGAAGAACTAAATTGTCGGACAGGGTCGGCGAAGCCTCGCAGACCGGAGGTTCCCATTCATGGCCGATACACCGACGCTCCCCAACCTGACCGTTCAGCAGCTGGAGTACCTGGTGGCCGTCGCTGCAGCGCCCACCCGAGCCGCCGCGGCCGCCCGTGTGGGGGTTACCCCCTCGGCCCTCACTCAGGGCCTAGCTGAGCTGGAGCGACGGGTCGGTGTCCCGTTATTTGAGCGCCACGGCCGCCTCACCCGGCTGCGACCCCAGGCCGCTGAGGTCCTGGCCCACGCCCGGAGGGTGGTGGCCGAGACCCGGGACCTGGCCCGGTGGGCTGAGGCCCGCCGGACCGGGACGGCGGGTGCCGTCCGCCTCGGGACTATCGACGCCGTGGCCGTCCACCATCGGGCCGAGACGGTGCGCTCCCACCGGAGGGCCCATCCCGACCTGGACTTGCGCCTCACCGTGGCCCCCTCCGGAGCCCTCCTTGACGCCCTGCGGGTCGGTGACCTGGACCTGGTGGTCTGTGTGGAGCCGTCCGATCCCGCCGAGGGGATCGACACCGTCCTGTGCCTGGAGGAACCCCTCCATGCCTACGCACCGGACGGCGCAGCGGGTGGACCCCCCGAGGAATGGGGGCCGTGGGTGACCTATCCCACCGGCTCCCACACCCGGGGCGTGATCGCCGCAGGCCTCACCGTCCTTGGTGCCCCCTTCGAGGTGGTCGCTGAGTCCAACCAGCCCGACGTTTTGCGCGAGATGGTCCGCCTCGGCATGGGCTGGTCCGTCCTGCCCGAAGCCCAAGCCGAGGCCGGCCCCGAGCCCCTGGCCAGGGTGCGGCGCCGCCCCATCGGGGTGCGCCGCCTAGTTGTGGCTCGCCGTTCCGGTGCCCCACCCGACCCCGCAGTGGACGGATTGGCCGACGTCCTGGTCAGCGGGTGACCCGCCCGGTTACGGCCCGCCGTCTCGCCCGGTAGCCTCCCGGCGCGGTAGCGCAACTCGTTGACTCAAGGGGTCGACGACGGTGCTGCCCACCAGAACCGACCAGAGAGCGACCCCCGCTCCCGACCATCAGGTGGTCCCCATGCCCTGGCCCCCCTCCCGAGACGACGAGCTCTTCGGCTACGTCGCCCTCGAGCTCGAACGTCAGAACACGACCCTGCAGTTGATTGCCTCCGAGAACTTTGCTTCGCCGGCCGTACTGGAGGCCAGCGGCTCGGTGCTGACCAACAAGTACGCCGAGGGCTACCCCGGCAAGCGGTACTACGGCGGAAACGTGCACGTCGACGAGGTGGAGGACCTGGCCCGCGAGCGGGTCAAGGCCCTGTTCGGGGCCGACCACGCCAACGTGCAGCCCCACTCAGGCGCCAACGCCAACATGTCCGTTTACCAGGCCTTGCTTCAGCCCGGAGACACCGTTCTGGGCCTGAGCCTCGACCACGGCGGGCACCTCACCCACGGCTCGCCAGTCAACGCCAGCGGCAAGCTGTACGACTTCGTGTCTTACGGCCTGACCGGTAGCGACGAGCGCATCGACATGGATGAGCTCCGGGATAAGGCCAAGGAGGCCCGACCCAAGTTGATCGTGGCAGGGGCTACGGCCTATCCGCGCGTCATCGAGTCGGCGCCGCTGCGGGAGATCGCCGACGAGGTTGGGGCCCTGCTCATGTTCGACGCCGCCCACATCGCCGGGCTCATCGCCGGTGGCGTGCATCCCAACCCAGTGCCGTACTGCGACATCGTCACCTTCACCACCCACAAGACCCTGCGCGGTCCGCGTGGCGGCTGCATCCTGAGTCGCGAGGAGTACGCCGCGGCAATCGACAAGTCCGTATTCCCCGGCTCACAGGGTGGCCCGCTAGAGCACCACATTGCCGCCAAGGCTGTGGCCTTTCGCGAGGCGGCCGACCCCTCCTTCGCCGACTACGCCCGCCAGATCGTGGCCAACGCCTCGGTGCTGGCCGGTGCTCTGGTGGGCCACGGGTTTCGCCTGGTCACCGGGGGTACCGACAACCACCTGATGGTTGTCGACCTACGGACGTTCGATGCCGACGTCACGGGCGCCGTGGCCCAGACCACCCTGGACCGGGCCGGTATCACGCTCAACAAGAACACCGTGCCCGACGATCCCCGGTCGCCGTTCGTGACCAGCGGCGTGCGGATCGGTACCCCGTCGACCACCACTCAGGGCATGGCCGAGGAGGAGATGGTCGAGATCGCCGACCTCATGGCGCGCGCCTTACGAGGCCGCGACGACGACGAGGTCATTTCCGCCGTGAGGGCCGACGTCAACGCCCTCTGCGCCCGCTTCCCGGTCTACGGAGGCTGACCGAAGCCGCCTTCGGGTCGGGCGTCGGAGTCGATCGATGATGCCCGGAGTGCTGGCCCATCTGGCCGTCGGAGCGGTGGCCGCTGCGGTTACCGCTTCGGCCACGCCCCTGGTCCGACGGTTCGCCGTATCCTCGGGCCTGCTGGTCGCCCCCGATGAGCGCAACGTCCACACGGCCCCCACCCCTTCAATCGGGGGGACGGCCATGCTCCTGGGTCTGCTGGCCGGAGTGCTGGCCGCCTGGCTAATTGGTGACTTCTCCGAGGTCTTTGCCGCCCCGTCGGAGATGCTGGGCGTGGTCTTGGCCGCCGTAGCCATCTGCGCCGTAGGGGTCCTCGACGACGTCAGACCGGTCTCGGCCCCGGCCAAGGTAGCGGGGATGGTGCTGGCCGGCAGCGTGTTGTCGCTGACCGGTGTGTCCCTCGTCGTGCTGCGCATCCCGTTCATGGACGTTGTGCTGCTGTCACCCGACCTCTCGGCGCTGCTGACCGTGCTGTGGGTGCTCCTACTGGCCAACGCCCTGAACCTGGTTGACGGCCTGGACGGCCTGGCGGCCGGCATCGTGGCCATCGCGGCGGCCACCTTCTTCCTGTACGCCCTGCGCCTGGGTGACGAGGGCCTCCTGTTTGCCGGGAATCCGGGGTCGCTGTTGGCCATCATCGTGGTCGGCATCTGCGTGGGATTCCTGCCCCACAACGTGCACCCGGCACGGATCTTCATGGGTGACGGGGGTGCTCTCCTCCTGGGCCTGCTCCTGGCCGCCTCCACAGTCTCGGTGGGTGGCCGGACCGAGGCGGCCTACAGCGGCCAGTCCTTCTTCTTCTTCGCCCCGGCCTTCATCCCGGTGGTGATCCTGGGCGTGCCCCTCTTCGACACGGCCTTCGCGGTGGTCCGTCGGGCTGCCACCCCGGGCCGGAAGGTCACGTCGGCCGACAAGGACCACCTCCACCACCGCCTACTGCGCCTCGGGCACGGCCATCGACGGGCCGTCCTCATCCTCTGGGGTTGGACGGCGCTGCTGTCCGGCTTCGTCCTCTGGCCCACCTACTCGGGGGACGGCGACGCCATCGTGCCCACCGGGATCGCCGCCCTCGGACTGCTTCTGTTCACCGTGCTGCATCCCCGCCTGCGGTTGGCACCGGGCAACGGGTCGGAGAGTGTGACTGATCCAGAGGTTGCTGCCGGAGAACTTGGTGATTAGATTCACAAGCGCGTTCGACGGTCGTCGCCGGCGAGCGTTTTCGTACGACGACCGTGGGCCCGTTGGCGCCCACCGCCGGAGGACTTCCCCGATGGCCAAGGCCGAGACGCGTGAGATGAAGCAGGGCTTCGGTGACGCCTTCGCTGCCGCCTTCGAGTTGGTCATCACGCCGGTCATCTTCGGGTTCCTGGGCTGGCTAGTGGACGGCCGGCTCGGCCTCTTCCCGGTCTTCACCGTCGCCTTCACCGTGATCACGCTGGCCTACGCCTCATGGCGCCTTGCCCGCACCTACGGCGAGAGCCTGGACCGGGCCCTGGTCGAGCGCCGTGCCGCATGGCGCGCCGAGGGCGCACCGCGATGAGCGATCCGGTGGCCGTCGAGCCCGTCGCCCCCGAGTCGGACATCGCCCGCCACCTGGCGCGCCGTGCCGCCCTTGTCGCCCCGGTCTTCCTGGTCGGCGGCCTGATCGGCTGGGGGCCAACTGGCCTCTTCTCGGCGGCCCTCGGGCTCGCCTTGGTGACGGTGAACTTCCGCCTCGGCGCGGCCATCATCACCCGGGCTGCCCAGATCTCCATCAACGCCCTCTACGGAGCCGTCCTCGGCGGCTACGTGGCACGGCTAGGCCTCATGACCGCCGTCGTGCTCGTCGTGAAGGCCGGCGGCTGGTTGGCCACCGTGCCCTTCGCCATCACCCTGCTCGTCACCCACCTCGGCCTCCTGGTCTGGGAGTCCCGGCACGTCGCCTTGACGCTTGCCGCTCCCGGCCACAGGCCCACGAAATAGAACCCACAGGAGAAGCGCTCCACGTGAACGTGCTCGCACTCGACTTCCCACCGATCACTCACCTCTTCGAGTGGCCGGAGATCCTGTTCAGCGGGACCCCCTACGCCGTCAACAAGACGGTGTTGATCTACCTGGCCGCCGTGGTGATCACTGCAGCCATCTTCTTGCTGGCCGGTCGAAAGACTGGGTCGCTGGTGCCGGCCGGAATCCAGCACGTGGCCGAGTCGGGCGTGACGTTCATCGAGGAGTCAGTGGTAATGGAGACCATTGGGGAGGAAGGCAAAAAGTTCATGCCCTTCTTGACCACCATGTTCTTCTTCGTCCTCTTCTCGAACATCTTCGAGGTGGTGCCGGGCATCCAGTTCCCTGCCAACAGCCGCATGGCCGTCCCAATCACCCTCGCTCTGGTCGTGTGGGTCATCTACAACGTCGTAGGCATTCGAGCACAGGGCCTGGGCGGCTACCTCAAAAACTCCCTCTTCCCCCCGGGAGTGCCCGTCGCCCTCTACCTGATCGTGACCCCCATCGAGTTGGTGTCCACGTTCGTAGTGCGGCCCTTCTCGCTGGCCATCCGGCTCTGGGCCAACATGGTCGCCGGCCACCTCCTGCTGGTCACCTTCGCCATTCTCAGCCACACCATGTTCACGAGCGGCATCGTCGGCAAGGTGGGATCGATCGCTCCCTTCGCCATGCTGACGATGATGACCGGCTTCGAGATCCTGGTCTCGGTACTACAGGCCTTCATCTTCACGATCCTGACCGCCGTCTACATCGGCGGTTCGCTCCACCCGGCCCACTAGGACCGGACATCACGGTCGCCGTCCGCCACCGGCGGGCACGAAACCACCTACAAGACAAGATCTCCGGACCGGAAACACCGGCCGGATGCATGAGAAACAGGAGAATCCAAGTGCTGAACGTTCTGGCGCAGACGGCAGCTGGTGAGATGCTCGAGGGCCTCAAGGCCATCGGTGCCGGCCTCGGTTACGGCCTGGCGGCCATCGGTCCGGGTGTCGGTATTGGCACCGTGGTCGGCAATGCCATCTCTGCGATGGCCCGCCAGCCTGAGTCGGCCGGCATGGTCCGGACCACGATGTTCCTGGGCATCGCCTTCACCGAGGCACTCGCCCTCATCGGTTTCGTCGTCTTCATCCTCCTGATGCCCTGATCCGGGTTCGACGAGAGAGACGAGACGAACCCATGACCAACCGACGGACCCGCCTGCTGGCGGCCCTGCTGTTCGCCCCACTGGGGCTGGTGGCCCTTGCCGGCCCGGCCTCGGCCTCGGGCGAAAGCGTCGGCGCCTGCATCGCCGAGAAGCTGGACCATCTGATCGAGGAGGCCCACGGTGACGTGGACCACGTGGTACACGAGCTCCACGACGACCCGACAATCGGCGACAACCTCGAGAAGGAGTGCATCGAGGCACCCAGCCCGATCATCCCCGAACTGAACGAGATCATCTGGGGAGGTTCCGCCTTCCTGATCCTGTTCGTCATCATGGTCAAGAAGGGATTCCCGGCCGTAAAGGGGGCCATGGACGCCCGGGCTGAGAGGATCCGGAGCGACCTGGACGCCGCCGACCAGGCCCGGGCTGACGCCCAGGCCGTGCAGGCCGACTACGAGGCCCGCCTCGCCGACGCCAAGTCCGAGGCGGCCCGCCTCATTGACGAAGCCCGGGGTGCCGCCGACGAGTTGAAGGTCGACCTGGCAGCCCGCGCTGAGGCCGACATCGCCGAGATGCGCACCCGCGCCGCGGCCGACATCGAGTCGCAGAAGGCCCAGGCCATCGCTGACCTCCGGGCCGAGGTGGCCGGGATCGCCCTCGGTGCCGCCGAGCGGGTGGTCCAGTCCAGCCTCGACGCCGAGGTCCAGGGCCGACTGATCGACGCCTACATCGACGAGGTGGCCAGCAGCGATGGCTGACCACACGGTGGCCGGCTACGCCGAGGCACTGTTCGCCGTGGCTGTGGCGGAGGGTAACCCTGCCGCGGTCGAAGACGAGCTGTTCCGGTTCGCCCAGGCTCTCCGGTCCAACGACGAGCTCCGCTCGACCCTGGCCGATCAAGGTGTGCCGGTGTTCCGCCGCCAGCAGGTCGTGGAGGACCTGCTGGACGGGAAGGCCTCGGCTACCACGTCGGCCCTCGTCTCGATGGTGGTTGGTGCCGGTCACGCCGCCGAGCTCCCCGCCATCGTGGACGCCATGGTCCAGCTGGGAGCAGCGTCGCGCAACAAGGCGGTGGCCACCGTCCGCTCCGCGGTCGACCTGACTGTCGAGCAGAGAGATCGTCTGGCCGCCGCTATCAACACCCGCACCGGCCGCGAGGTCGAGGTCAAAGTGGTCATCGACCCGTCCGTGCTGGGCGGCGTGGTCACCGAGATTGGTGACGACATCATCGACGGCAGCGTCCGACGCCGCCTCAACCAGCTCCGCGAGAGCTTTCGCTAGGCCACCGGCCAGAGACGAGAGAGACACGACATGTCCGAACTGACGATCAACACGGCGGACATCGCCGCCGCGATCCAGAAGAACCTCGACGGCTTTGAGCCCAGCCTGGAACAGACTCAGGTCGGGCGAGTGCTCGAGGTGGGCGACGGAATCGCTCGCGTGTCGGGCCTGCCCGACGCCGCTGTCAATGAGCTGCTCCAGTTCGAGAGCGGTACCTTCGGCCTCGCCCTGAACCTCGACGAGGAGTCCATCGGTGCGGTAGTCCTCGGCGAGGTGGACGACATCGAGGAGGGCCAGACCGTCCGGGCCACCGGCGACATCCTGTCGCTGCCGGTGGGCGACGGTCTGCTGGGTCGCGTCGTCAACGCCCTCGGCGAGCCCATCGACGGCAAGGGCCCGCTGACCAACACTCAGCCCCGCCGCATGGAGATCCAGGCACCGGGGATCATGGGCCGTAAGCCCGTGCACGAGCCGATGCAGACCGGCATCAAGGCCATCGACTCGCTCATCCCCATCGGTCGTGGCCAGCGCGAGCTGATCATCGGCGATCGCAAAACCGGCAAGACGACGATCGCCATCGACACAATCATCAACCAGGCCGGCCAGGGCATGAAGTGCGTTTACGTGGCCATCGGCCAGAAGGCGTCCACCGTGGCCCAAAACGTGGCCGTGCTGGAGGCCCACGGAGCCATGGAGTACACGGTCGTGGTGGTCGCCCCGGCCTCCGACCCGGCACCATTCAAGTACCTGGCGCCCTACGCCGGCTGCGCCATCGGCCAGCACTGGATGGACAACGGCGGCCACGCCCTGGCCATCTACGACGACCTGTCCAAGCAGGCCGAGGCCTACCGTCAGATGTCGCTCCTCTTGCGCCGCCCGCCGGGCCGTGAGGCCTACCCGGGCGACGTCTTCTACCTGCACAGCCGCCTGCTGGAGCGAGCCGCCAAGCTCAGCGACGACCTGGGTGCCGGTTCAATGACCGCCCTACCGGTCATCGAGACGAAGGCCGGCGACGTCTCGGCGTTCATCCCGACCAACGTGATCTCGATCACCGACGGCCAGATCTTCCTGCAGGACGACCTGTTCAAGTCGGGCGTGCGTCCGGCCGTGGACGTCGGTATCTCGGTGTCTCGGGTTGGCTCGGCCGCCCAGGTCAAGGCCATGAAGACGGCCGTGGGCACGCTCAAGTCCGACCTCCAGCAGTTTCGGGAGCTGGAGTCGTTTGCTGCCTTCGGCTCCGACCTGGACGCGGTGTCCCAGGCTCAGCTGGACCGCGGTTACCGGCTGACCGAGCTCCTCAAGCAGGGCCTCAACTCGCCCCTGCTGGTCGAGGAGCAGGTCGTGTCCATCTGGGCCGGTACCCGGGGGCACCTCGACGGGGTGGACGTCAGCGACGTCGGCCGCTTCGAGGCCGACCTCTTGGACTGGTTCCAGACTCGTCACGCCGACGTGCTGGCCGGGATTCGGGAGACTGGAAAGATCGACGACGAGGACGCCTTCGAGGCGGCCATAGCGGCGTTCGCCGAGCAGTTCGATGGCTCGACGGCTTCCGCCGGCCCGACGCCCGACGCCGAGGTCACCGACACCGATTCCACCCTCGTGGATGCCGACACGACGCTTCCCGAAGAGGACATCTCGGAGACCAAGTGAACGCCGTGACCTATTCGCCGGGCCCCGTGGCCTCCCGCTCCGCCTCCGGCCGGCGCGCCCCCTCGACGAAGGGAGCGTGCCGTGGCCGGCGGTAAGGAGAGGGTGCTGCGACGCCGGATCAGCAGCGTTCAGAACACCAAGAAGATCACCCGGGCCATGGAACTGATCGCCGCCACGCGCGTCGTGAAAGCCCAGCAGCGGGCTCGGGCGGCCAAGCCGTACGCCGAGCAGATCACTTCGGTGATTGAGAACCTGGCCGCCGGGGGCGCAGAGGTCGACCACCCGCTGCTCCGCCAGGTCGAGACGGTCCAGCGGGTGGGCGTGGTTGTGATCTCGTCGGACCGCGGCCTGGCCGGTCCGTACAACTCGGCCGTCATCCGGGCCGCCGAGCGTCAGGTGCAGAACGCCCGGTCGGAGGGAGCGGACTACTCGCTGATCGTGATCGGCAAGAAGGCCCGCGACTACTTCGCCTTCCGAAACTTCAACATCGATACGTACACCAGCGGTATCAGCGACAACCCGACCTACGAAGACGCCCGTCGGGTCGCCGACACGGTGGCCTCAATGTTTACCGAGAGCCGGGTGGACCGCGTCGAACTCGTCTACACGGAGTTCATCAGCCTGGGCTCCCAGAAGGTGGCCGTTCGCCGCTTCCTGCCGCTGGAGAGCACCGCGACCATCGCCGCGGAGGGCTCCGGTGACTCCGGGATCAGCGGATCGTTCGAGTTCGAACCCTCCCCGGAGGCCGTGCTGGCCGCCCTGCTGCCCCGCTACGTGGAGGCTCGCCTGTTCGGCGCCCTGCTCGAGTCGGCGGCCTCCGAGCACGCCAACCGCCAGCGGGCCATGAAGGCGGCCACCGACAACGCAGAGGAACTGATTACCAAGCTCTCGCGCGAAATGAACCGGGCCCGCCAGGACGCCATCACCACCGAGATCATGGAGATCGTCAGCGGTGCCGAGGCACTGGGGTCCGACGACACCAAGACCAAAGAACCCGTCGCCGCCGGCGTCGAGGCCTGAACCAGCACACGATCGAAGTAGAGCCAGGAGCAATCATGACCGACACCGCTCTCAAGGACGGCCGCATCGTCGGCATCGCCGGACCGGTTATCGACGCGGAGTTCCCCCAGGGGGAGCTTCCCGAGATCAACACGGCCATCGAGTTCGACGTGGTGATAGACGGAGCGACCATCACCATCGTGGCCGAGGTGGCCCAGCAGATCGGCAACAGCCGGGTACGCGCCATCGCCATGAAGCCGACCGACGGCCTAACCAGGGGCACCACGGTGCACAACACGGGCCAGGGCATCAGCGTGCCGGTGGGTGACGCCACCCTCGGCCATGTGTTCAACGTGACCGGCCAGGGCCTCGACGACCCGACGGCCGGCCAAGGAGCCGAGCGCTGGGAGATCCACCGTTCAGCCCCGTCGTTCGACTCGCTAGAGCCCAAGGCACAGATGTTCGAAACCGGCGTGAAGGTCATCGACCTACTCACCCCGTACCTACAGGGCGGCAAGATCGGCCTGTTCGGCGGGGCCGGGGTGGGCAAGACGGTGCTCATCACCGAGATGATCAACCGGGTGGCCACCAACCACGGTGGCGTGTCGGTGTTCGCCGGCGTGGGCGAACGCACCCGCGAGGGAACCGACCTCCTCCTGGAGATGGGTGAGTCGGGCGTACTCTCCAAGGCCGCCCTGGTATTCGGCCAGATGGACGAGCCGCCGGGGGTCCGCCTGCGGGTGGCTCTGTCGGCCCTGACCATGGCCGAGTACTTCCGCGACGTGCAGGGCCAGGACGTGCTGCTGTTCGTCGACAACATCTTCCGGTTCGTGCAGGCCGGTTCCGAAGTGTCGACCCTGCTGGGTCGCATGCCGTCGGCCGTCGGCTACCAGCCGACGCTGGCCGACGAGATGGGAGACCTGCAGGAGCGGATCACCACAACCCGTGGCCGGTCGATCACGTCGATGCAGGCCGTGTACGTGCCGGCCGACGACTACACCGACCCGGCACCCTTTACGTCGTTCACCCACTTCGACGGCACCACCGAGTTGAGCCGCGACATTGCCGCCCTCGGCATCTATCCGGCCGTGGACCCCTTGGCCTCCACCTCGACCATCCTCACCCCCGAGGTGGTCGGCCAGAAGCACTACGACACGGCCCGCCGCGTCCAGGAGATCCTCCAGCGCTACAAGGAACTACAGGACATCATCGCCATCCTCGGGCTCGACGAGCTCTCCGAGGAGGACAAGATCACCGTGTCCCGGGCCCGCAAGGTCCAGCGGTTCCTGTCTCAGCCCATGAACGTGGCCGAGGTGTTCACCGGCCTGCCCGGAGTGACCACGCCTGTCGAGGAGACGGTCGACTCGTTCGCCGCCCTCGTGGACGGTGAGTTGGACGACCTGCCCGAGCAGGCGTTTCTGAACGTGGGTGGTGCCGAGGACGCACGACGCAGGGCCCGCGAGCTGCAGGGCTGACGTTCGCCATGACGTTCCAAGTCGAGCTGGTCTCCCCGGAGGCCATCTCCTACAGCGGTGAGGCCGAGATGGTCATCGCCCGGACGCTCGAGGGTGGCGACATCGCCTTTCAGCCCGGCCACGTTCCGTTCATCGGTGTGCTGGCCGTCTGGTCGGTCGACGTGGTCCGGCCCGACGGGAACCGGGACACCATCGCCGTGCACCAGGGCTTCGTCCAGGTGGCCGGTACCCGGGTGAGCATCCTGTCTGACGTCTCGGAGCCCTCTGCAGACATCGATGTGGACCGGGCCCGCGCGGCGAAGGGCAACGCTGAGGCGGCGCTCACCACCGACCGGAACAACGCCGAGTCGGCCGGTGCGCTGGCCCGGGCTGAACTACGCCTCCGGGTGGCAGGCGCCGACGCCTGAGCCGTCACTGACGGACCGCTGGTCGCCGTCGGCTCAGTAGACGGGCGAGAACTCCTCGAGCTTGTCCAGCACATGGTGCGCCTCGATCATGCGCACGGTACGTGACTTGGACCGCATGACCAGCGACTGGGTGTGGGCCTTGCCCGAGGTGTAGTGCACGCCCTTGACCAGGTCGCCGTCGGTGATGCCGGTGGCCGAGAAGAAGCAGTTGTCCCCAGCCACCAGATCGTCGGTAGCCAGCACCTGGTCTAGGTCATAGCCGGCCTCCAGGGCGGCGGTGCGCTCAGCCTCGTTGCGGGGCCACAGGCGTCCCTGGATGGCCCCACCCATGCACTTCAGGGCGGCGGCCGAGATGACGCCCTCCGGCGTGCCACCGATGCCGAACAGCACGTCGGCCCCGGAGTCCTGCCAGGCGGTCGAGATGGCGCCGGCCACGTCACCGTCTGGAATGAGCCGGATGCGGGCCCCGGAGGCCCGGACCTCGTTGATGAGCTCAGCGTGGCGGTCCCGGTCCAGGATTACCGCCGTCAGGTCCCGAACGTCTTCCTGCTTGGCCTCGGCGATCCGGCGCAGGTTTTCGGTCGCTGACTCCGCGATGTCGATCACTTCGGCACACTCTGGCCCGACGGCGATCTTCTCCATGTAGACGCACGGCCCCGGGTCGAACATGGTGTCGCGGTCGCTCACCGCGATGACGGCGATGGCGTTGGCCCGACCAAGCGAGGTCAGCGTGGTTCCGTCGATGGGATCCACGGCGATGTCGGCGGCCGGCGGTTGGCCATTGCCGATCCGCTCGCCGTTGAAGAGCATTGGCGCCTCGTCCTTTTCACCCTCACCGATGATGACGATGCCGTCCATGGCCACGGTGTCCAGCACGTGGCGCATGGCGTCCACGGCGGCTCCGTCGGCCCCCTCCTTGTCGCCCCGGCCCATCCACCGGGAGGCGGCCAGCGCGGCCGCCTCGGTGACCCGACAGAGGTCGAGAGCGAGGTTGCGGTCGGGTACCTGAGCGTCGACAGTCATGGGGAGTGAACCTAGCCCCGTGGCGCAGCAGTGGCGTCCCCGAATCCGGTGGTCCGGTGTCCGGCCTCCGGGTGGCAGGATGACCGCCGTGGCGTGGTGCTTCCAGTGCGGGATCCAGTACTCACCGGGGGTCGAGGACTGCGTGGAGTGTGGGTTGGCCCTGGTGGACGAGGCCCCGGTGGAGGCCGCCGAAGTGGGGAGCAGTGATGAGGACCAGCTGGCCTACGAGCTCCACGAGTGGGCAGGGGAGAGCCGTCGGATCCTGGACCAGGTCTTGACCGCCGACGGCATCGCCCATGCCTGGCAGGGGGCAACGCTGGTTGTGCGGGCCGACGACGAGGAAGCCGTAGACCGGGCGGTGGTCGAAGCGGACGAAACCGGCGGTCCGGCACTAGACCCCGAGGCCGAGAAGCTGGCCTACGAGGTGGGCGGCTGGGCAGCTGATGAGCAGTCGGCGTTCAGCGAGCTGCTGGTCCGCCTGGGCGTCCCCCACGAGTTCGACGAGGTGGGCGACCTGGTGGTGCAGGCCGACGACGAAGAGGCGGTGGAATCGGCGCTGGATGCCTTCCAGGGTGGGTCCGACGAGCGTCCCGAGCTGGAAGGCCTGGGCGCCAATGGCCTGCTCAGTGACCTGTTCGTGGCCTGCGACCGGTTGCGGCGCGATGCCCGGGATCTAGCCGGTATCGATCGCTTGATAGAGCTCTCCCCGGTCCTGGTCGGCCACCGACCACCGTTTGGGATTGATGGGCAGCTTTGGAACGCCCTCGGCGGCCAAACCGCTGAGCTGGTGAACCTTCTGGGCCGGGGTGACGCCGACCCGGAGGAGGTGTCGGGCCTAGCTGCCGGCCTGGCCGGGGTGCTCCGCCAGCTGACCTGAGGCCCCGCCTTGCGGGGATGCCTGGCACCGGGGGAGGCTCAGCGCTCGGTCGGGAACCTCCCGGCGGAGGAGGAAGGAGAGGCCGTGCGTTTCATCCAGATCATCGAGTCCGAGGGGGACGTGGCCGAGGAACTGGCTGGCGTGCAGGGCTACGCGGAGCAGGCAGCCGGCGACGAGACCGTGAAGGTCGAGCGGGTCACCATCTGCGGTGACCGGGACCGCCCAGGGACCGTCATCATGATCGCCGAGTTCGCCTCGGCCGATGCCGCCAAGCAGAACGACGAGCACGAGATCACCCAGGAGGGGGCGGCCAACGCCCCCGACGGCACCACCTATCGGAATCTGGACGTCCACGGCGTCGTCGAGATGTGAGCCGCGGGCCGCCGATGGCGGCCCCAACGACCAGCCTCAGCCGGCCCGCAGCGCCCGCCAGAGCGACCGATACGAAGGCCACTCCAGGTCGCCCACATAGCCGTCGGCGACTAGCGCAGCGTGCAAGCGGGGCAGGTTGCGGTACGGCACCGTCATGTCGGCGTGGTGAGCCAGGTGGTAGCCCACCCCAAAAGGCACCATGACCAGCTTGGCCGGAAGGGTCTGTCGAACGTGGTGGGTGGTGGACCGCCGGTCCGGTGAACGCGTCATACCTCCGTGCTCGGCGATGGCTCGAATCCGGTTCAGCCCCTGATACAGGGTGGCCCACGGCAGCACCCACAGCAGCGGGTACAGCCACGGATAGCCCGAGATCCAGAAGGCGCCGAACACCAGGGCCTGCCCGGCCAGGAACCGATAGGTGAGGCGTCGATGCCGGATCTCGCCGAGGCGCTGGAAGCGGGGCCGCACGATTCGAAGGGCCGACACGCCCAGCAGGTCCCGTCGGTGCTTGCGGCGCATCGAGGCGGCGCTGATCGGGTACTGCGAGTAGAGCAGGAAGTCGGGTTCCTTCGGTCCGAACTCATCCCGGTGGTGGTTGATGTGGCCGATCCGGTAGCCGTGGCCGCCCGTTCCGAAGGTCAGCCAGCCGATCAGGTTGATACCGACCAGGTCGTTGACCCGTCGATTGGAAAACAGCACCCGGTGCGCCGCCTCGTGGTGGAGGATGAACAGCCGGTTCTGGGCTGCTGGCATAAGCAGGAAGGCCACAACCCAGCCGACTGGGTGGGAGGTGGCCACAGCGGCGGCCACCACGGCAACCGGGAAGAGGACAGCGCCGGCCACCGTCAGGGCATTGTGTCCGTCGGGGATCCTCCGCAGCGACTCACGGAAGTTGCCCTTCGGGCGCCCGTCGGGGTGGAACCGCTCGCTGCCGGCGAAGGCCGGTGGCGAGGGGGTCATGCCGCCGGTCATCGAGGCGATCAGCGCGGCGTGTCGAGGTGCGTCGTCCGGAGAGCGGGACTCCATGTGGGGAGGATACCGACGGTCGGTTCCCCGGCCCCGATCGGACCGGTCAATCGGACGGCCGGGGCTACCCTCCGACGATGCCCACCACGCCGGCCGTTTCCGGCCTGTTCCTCACCCCCGGGGCGGGTAGCGACCGCGACCATCCGAGCCTGGTGGCCCTTGAGGAACGTCTGGCCCCCCTGCCGGTGGAGCGCATGGACTTCCCGTACCGGAAGGCAGGAAAGCCGTTCCCCGACCGGGCTCCGATACTGGTCGGGGCGGTGCACGACGGCGTGGCCGCTATGGCGACCGACCGGGGGATCGACCCGGCGAGGCTGGTGCTGGGCGGTCGCAGTATGGGGGGCCGGATGTGCTCGCTGGCCGTGGCCGACGGGCTCCCAGCGGCCGGCCTGGTACTGGTCGGCTATCCGCTGCACCCTCCGAAGAAGCCCGAGAACCTTCGGGTCGACCACTTCGGCGACCTCGACGTGCCGTGCCTGTTCGTGTCTGGCGACCGCGACGAGTTCGGGTCGCCCGCCGAGTTCGACGCCCACCTGTCGGCCATCCCCGGCCCGGTCACTGTGGTCCGGTTAGTGGGTAAGCGACACGACCTGAAGGGAGTGGAGGACCAGGTGTGCGACGCCGTCCAAGAGTGGCTAGTCAGCCTCTAGACGGGAACGTCGCCGGGGTTGAGGTCCTCCAACTCCACCCGGGCCGTCTCTGGGAACCAGCGCAGTACCAGCACGGCAGCCAACACAGGCCCGACGGCGACCACGAGGAAGGCCGGGCCGTACGAACCGAACCGGTCGGCCAGCACGCCAACGACCAACAGCCCGGTGGCGCTACCGGCCACCCCGAGGGTGACGATCAGGCCGTTGGCCCGGGCCCGGTTTTGGGTCGAGAACAGCTCCGGTCCATAGACGCCTAGGGCCACGGTCAGTGAGCCCAGGACCGTGCCTACCACTGATGAGGCCCACATAGCGGCTCCCGTGGCGTGGTAGCCGACTACCACGAACACCGTGCCGCCCAACAGGCCGAGGGCCCCCACACCCCGTCGGCCACGGGTGTCGGCCCACCGGCCAGCCAGGAAGATCCCGATGCCGGCCGGGGTGGTGGTCACCAGCGTGAACAGGGTGATCCCGGCCGCCGAGTAGCCCCGGTGGTCCTTCAAGAAGTCGTTCTGGAACTGACTGGCCGGGGCGGCGAATACCAGCAGGAGAAACGAGGCGACGGCCAACAGGAGCAACCGGTAGCCCTCGACCTTCCGGCGGCCCTCGACGTTTCGGTCGAGGACCGCTTGCTCGGACCCGATGTTGGCGGTGTAACGGAGCGACTCGGGGAGCCGACGGCCCACGGCTACCAGGCCGGGGATGGCCACCACGGGGACTAGGTAGACGGCTCGCCAGCCCCGAGGGTCAAGGTCGGCTACCGGCAGGACCCACACGGCCATCCCCGCCCCGAGCGCCGCGCAAAGGGCCAGGATGCTGACCCCGTAGGCCCGGGAGCCCCGAGGGAGCTCCTCGGCGGCGAACACTCCGATCAGGATGCCCACACCCATGGTCAGGCCCCGAGCCACCAACTGGGTGCCGCCGAGGAACCAAAGGCCCGGGGACAGCGCCCCCAGCGCCGTGGTGACTACGGCGGCCAGCGCGGTGGCCACCAGGAGGCGACGTCGGCCACGACGGTCGGCCAGGGCCACCACGCCGAGGGCGACCACGATGCCGAGGCGCACTACGGCCAGCGTTACGCCCTGGGCGGTGTCGCCCCGCCCGAACTCGTCGGAGGCGAAGGTGATGGTCTGGGTGATGACGGTACCCAGGTAGCCGTCGACCACCTGGACGCAGGCCAGCAGACACAGGACTCGGGTGGCCCGAGCGTCGAGCCGGTCGGGTGGTGCCCACCACGGCACCCGGCGGGCCCGCACCGCCCATCGGAGGGGGAGGGCGAACAGGGGCCGCCACACCGCGACGGCTGCCCGGTAGGCGATGGTCTCCACTACCCGATGGGTTCCGGCTTTACCCCCGTCGACCTGGAGGGTCCGCTCCCAGGAGTGGAACGGTCCGTGGTCCAGAGTGAACCGGTCCCTGTCGACCACCACCTCGCCGACTAGGTCGTCGCGGGGACGCCTCAGCTCAGCCAGG
Source organism: Acidimicrobiales bacterium (assembly GCA_022451505.1). GTDB lineage: Bacteria > Actinomycetota > Acidimicrobiia > Acidimicrobiales > MedAcidi-G1 > UBA9410. The sequence goes on from JAKURX010000006.1 coordinate 21,118, forward strand.
CCGCGATCGTCCACCTCGTGGGATACAACCACTGAAGTGGTGCGGTGGCGATCGCCATCGGGCGAGCTGGTGGTGATGGGCTGCCCTCCGGTGCGCTCGACTGCCCACCATACTGAGGGGATGGAACTCCCCTTGGACGACCGCGACCCCTCCGCCGGAGAGCGCTCGGTGATCCGGGTCCGGCGGTCCGGCCCGCTTTCCGGGTCGGTCCGGGTGTCCGGGGCCAAGAACTCGGTGCTGAAGCTGATGGCGGCCGCTGTCCTGGCCCCCGGCCGATTCACTCTGCATAACGTTCCCCGTATCGTCGACGTGGCCCTCATGGCCGACCTGCTGGAGAGCATGGGGGCGAAGGTCGTCCACGTTGATGATGTGCTGACCATCGACGTACCCGAGCAGATGGTCCCCGAGGCTCCCTATGAGCTGGTGGAGCGCATGCGAGCCTCCATTGTGGTGCTGGGGCCGCTCCTGGCCCGGTTCGGCGAGGCCCGAGTGTCGGTTCCGGGAGGCGACGATTTCGGCCACCGCCCGATCGACATGCATCTCCGGGCCCTGAAGGAGCTAGGGGCCACCTTCACGGCCAGCCACGGGTACATCGAGGGACGGGCAGAGCGCCTACTGGGGGCCCGGGTCATCCTGGAGTACCCGAGCGTGGGGGCCACCGAGAACCTCCTGATGGCCGCCGCGCTGGCCAAGGGCACCACAGTGATCGACAATGCGGCCCGGGAACCCGAGATCGCCGACCTGGCCGCCTTCCTAAACCTCATGGGGGCCGACGTGGAGGGGGCGGGCGGCTCCACCATCACTGTGGAGGGAGTGGAGCGCCTGCGGGCAGTTACCCACACGGTGGTTCCCGATCGCATCGAGGCCGCCACCTACCTGGCTGCCGTCGGGATGGCCGGCGGGGAGATCCGGGTCCATGGTGCTCGGGCCGACCATATGGAGATGCTGCTGGAGAAGCTGGGTGCCATGGGCCTGCGGGTCGACGACGGTGGCGATGTCCTCTGGGCCACGGCACCCGAACGGTTGCGCTCCATCGACGTGTCCACGCTGCCCTACCCCGGAGTAGCCACCGACTACAAGCCGCTACTGGTGGCCCTGCTCTCGGTGGCCGACGGGGTGGGGATCCTCACCGAGAACGTGTTCGCCGGACGCTTCAAGTACATCCCCGAGATGGTGCGGATGGGGGCCGACATCCGGGTAGAGGGCCACCACGCGGTGGTCCGCGGGGTCCCGGTGCTGTCCGGTGCTCCGGTACGGGCTCCCGACATCCGGGCCGGAGCCGCCCTGGTCGTTGCCGGCCTGGCCGCCGAGGGCGAGACGGTGGTCGCCAACGCCCACCACGTGGAGCGTGGCTACCAGGACCTGGTGGGGAACCTCTCCCGCCTGGGGGCCGACGTCTCCTAAGTTCAGGAGGCGTCGTCGCCGTCGGCCGGTGGTCGGCCGGCCCGTTTGGACCGCCGGTCGGCCAGCCACAGCAGGCCGGCCACCACGGCCACCGGTCCGGCCACCAGAAGCTTCTCGTCCCAACCACCCTGGTGGGCCAGCAGAATGGAGAAGTCGGGCATTGGGCCAATCTACGGGCCCGGAGGATGGCGGGATGAGGGTGTGGCGGCCCGATCCCGCTGCGAGAATGTCCCCATGTCCATAGACACCACATCCGGTCCGGTCGACGACCTGCTGACCCGGGTCGCCAGGGTCATCGAGGTGATCCGTCCGGCCATCCAGGCGGACGACGGCGACATCGAGTTGCACGGGGTGGACGAGGAGACCGGCGAGGTCACCGTGGAACTGGTTGGGGCCTGCGTGGCCTGTCCGGCATCGGACCAGACGCTGAAGGCCGGCATCGAGCGGATCCTGAGGGACCGGGTGGACGGTGTGACCGCTGTCCGCAACGTGGGTGAGACCGCCAACCCGGACGGTCCCATCGGGGCGACCGGACCGGACGAGGGAACCGCCGTCTCCTTCTGAGCGGACCGGACCACGCTCCGGTTCCGCGGGCACCGGAGGTGCTGGGTACCCTCCGACGGTGACCGAGCAACCCCTTCTTCGGGTCGAGAGACGAGACGACGGCGTCGTCCTGGCCACCCTGGACCGCCCAAAGGTCAACGCCCTGAACACCGACCTTCTCCTTGAACTGGAGGCGCTGGCCGTAGCGTGCGCTGAGGACCCACCAGGATCCGTAGTGGTGACCGGGGCCGGCCGCATGTTCGCCGCCGGAGCTGAGTTGGCCGAGTTCGCCGACCCAGAAAGGCGACCGGTGCAGGCCGACGCCTTCCGGGCCGCCTTCGGCGCCATCGAGCGAATCCCCTGCCCAACGATCGCCGCCGTCAACGGCATGGCTCTAGGAGGGGGAGCCGAGTTGGCTTGGTGTTGTGACCTTCGGATCCTTGGTGAGGGATCGGTTTATGGTCAACCCGAAGTTTTCCTCGGGATCATTCCCGGTGGCGGAGCTACTCAACGCCTGACACGACTAGTAGGCCGAGCTACGGCCAAACGACTTATCTGGGGTGGAGCCCAGATTGCTGCCGCCGAAGCCCTAAGGCTCGGATTGGCCGACGAGGTGGTACCTGACGACGAACTCCTTCACCGTGCACTCGCCCTTGGCGCCGAGTATGCCGCAGGCCCCCGGCTGGCAATTCGGGCTGCCAAGCGGGCAATTGACGAGGGAGTGGACCTCCCTTGGCCGGCCGGGATCGACCTTGAGTTGGACCTGTTCCTAGAGGTCTTCGAGACCGAGGACGCCCGGCGGGGTGTCGAGTCGTTCTTCGAATATGGTCCGGGCAAGGCGACCTTCGAAGGACGCTGAGCGCCCTACCGTTTACTGGCCTGGGCGACTACCCGGGTCTAGGTTTCGCGCCGTGGTCGCCCCCTTTGTCGAAGCGTTCCGTGCCTTCGCTGTCGCTGAGGGGGACCGTGACCCCGGGTTGGCCCGACCGATGGCTCTGCTGGCCGGCGGCTTGGACCACGTCACGGTGGCCGAACCGACTCCCCAGGCTGGCCTGCCGGTGGCCGACCGGCACTTCGAGGCGGCCCTGGCGGCCGGCGTAGGGGTCCCGGCTGACCTGGCCCGGATGGTGGCCGGGCGGACCGGCTGGGCCCGGCCGTACCCCGACTATGCCGGCCAGTTAGATATGGACGCCCTACGGGCTGACTACGCCTACTCGCCGGTTATCGGGGCCGCCGAGGATGCCATCTCCGGGAACGCGGTGACTGCCCTGTATCTCAGCGACGAGGTGTTCGCCGGACTGGTCCTCCAGGGCCCTGGGGTGGTCTATCCGCCACACGTCCACAAAGCGGCCGAGGTCTACTGGGTGGTCAGTGGGACGGCCGACTGGCAACGGGGCGACGACTGGTCGACCCACGGGCCCGGGGCGGTGATCTTTCACGACACCGGAGTCCGCCATGCCACAGTCACCGGTGACGAGCCCCAGCTGCTGCTCTTCGCCTGGGTCACCGACCCAGATTCCATTCCCGTCATCATCCGGCACTGACCGGGACCGCCGGTACGGTGCGCCCGATGGAGCCGACGTCGGAGGCCGACACCTGCCACTGGCACCCCGACAACCGGGCCGGTGTGCGGTGCCAACGGTGCGACCGGAGAATCTGTGCCCTGTGCATGAACACCGCCTCGGTGGGCTTCCACTGCCCGGAGTGCGCAGCTCCCGCCCGCCGACGGCGGACCTGGTCCGGTCCGGCGCCGTCGGCCACCGGCCTGAGTACCCCGGCCCGGGGCGGCCTCGACGCCACTGCGGCGGTGATCGGCCTGAACCTGGCCGCCTTCCTGGCCATGGTGGCGGCCGGGGGGACCGGATCCAGCGTTTACCGACGCTTTGCCTCAGGGGGCGGCGAGGTGATGTGGGATTACGGCCTGCTGGGGATTGGACGCGAGGGGTTCCGGCTGGTGGGTGTGGCCGAGGGCGACTGGTGGAGGCTGGTCACCGGAGGGTTCCTCCACGCCGGCCTGCTGCACCTGGTGTTCAACATGTTCCTACTCTGGATGCTCGGCCACCAGCTGGACCGCCTTCACGGTCCGACCCGTTTCCTGGGCCTGTACCTGGGGTCGCTGGCCGGCGGCGCCCTGGGCGTGATGATGATGGATCCGACGGCGTTGACCGTTGGTGCCTCGGGCGCCGTGTTCGGCCTCATGGCGGCCACCGTGGTCCACCAGCTCCATCGAGGGGTGAACCCGTGGGCCAGCGGGGTGGCCGGCCTGGTGGTAGTGAACCTGGTACTGACCTTTGGGCGGCCGGGGATCAGCATCGGTGGTCACCTAGGAGGCCTGATCGGTGGGGCGGTGCTGGCCTGGGTGGTCGACGCCTGCGACCGGCGGCGGCTGCCCCGAGCCGTGGGCACCACCATCCCGTACGTGGCCACCCTGGCCTTCCTGGCCGCCGCCGTCTGGGCGGCCGGCCGGTGGTGGGATCCGGTCTTGGGCTGAGCCGGCCGTCGGGTCGACGGCTCACTGGTCAGGTCGGTGACCGCCAGGTCGACACGTGGAGCGGGGAATCCCCGGTGAACGGCGTGCCCGACCAGTCCCCGGTCCGACCCTCTAGGGCTAGCCCCGCCGCGGTGGCCATAGCGTCCAACTGGTCGGGCGTGGCGTACCGGAGGACATAGGGGAAGAGCCGGTTCCCGGTGGCCGTGACCTCGATCCGCTGCCCGGTGATGATCTGGGCCTCGACATCAGTGCGTACGACGTCTAGCAGGACCCGGTCTAGGCCCACGTCCCGGACCGATAGGCCGTCGTGAGCCTCCGGGTCGGGGACGAACGCCTCGATCACGAACCGCCCGCCGGGGCGCAGCAGGCGGGCTACTGAGGCCACGCACCGGTTCTGGGCCTCGGCGCTAGTCAGGTTGAAGAAGGTGTTGAAGCCGACCAGGACCACGGCGAAGCGGCCGTCGGACAGGCCGGGGGGGTCCGCCATGTCGCCCTCCACCAGGGTGAGGCGATTGGCGCCCGGCTTAGCCCGGAGACGGTCCAGCATGGCCGCCGAGGTGTCCACACCAGTCACGGCCAACCCGCATTCGGCCATGGCCAGGGCAAGGCGTCCGGTTCCCACGCCCAGTTCTAGGACCAGCCCATCCTCGGCCAGGTCGGCGATCCGGTCGGCCACCTCGGTGGGGTCGCCTATGACCGTCAGGGCCACCCCCCCGTCCTCGCCATACCACTCGTCGTAGACGGCGGCCATCCGGTCGCCGTAGGTCCGCTCGTCGTAGCCCTCCACAAAAGCAGTCTGGTCGGGCACGAGATGGGATGCCTACCGGGCCACGCCGTAGCCTCGGGCCATGGAGGACGCCGGACCCCAGGCCTACCTGGACCACGCGGCCAGCACCCCGGCCCGGCCCGAGGTAGTCGAGGCCATGGTGCCCTGGCTTGCCGACCACCCGGGCAACCCGTCGGGGGCCCATGCCGTGGCCCGTGCGGCTCGCCGGGCAGTGGACGACGCCCGGGACCGGGTGGCGGCCCTGGTTGGCGCGACGGCCGGTGAGGTGGTGTTCACCAGCGGGGGGACTGAGGCCGACAACCTGGCCGTCGACGGAGTGGTTCGGGCGACTGGCGGCTTGCCGGTCTGCTCTGCCGTGGAGCATCCGGCGGTGCTGGTCCCGGTACGGGAGGCCGGCGGGGTGGTGGTGCCCACCGACACCGGCGGTCGGATCGACCTCGACGCCCTGGCGGCGACCCTTGCCGGCGTGGACGGGATTCGCCTCGTCTCGGTGATGGCGGCCAACAACGAGACGGGGGTGGTCAACGATCTCGACGCGGTAGCCAACGTGGTGGCCGAGCACGCGCCGGAGGCCGTGCTGCACACCGACGCCGTCCAGGCCGCAGCGTGGGTTGACCTCGGCCCGGCTTGCCGGTCCGCCGCCCTGGTCAGCCTGACTGGCCACAAGTTCGGTGGGCCGAAGGGGGCAGGTGCCCTAGTGGTCCGCGATGGAGTGCCGATGGCAGCCGTGCTCAGGGGCGGAGGCCAGGAGCGGGACCGGCGGGCCGGGACCCAAAACGTGCCGGCCATCGTCGGCCTGGGGGAAGCGGCCCGCCTGGTACAAGCCGATCGGGAGGCGACTGTCAGGCGGATAGGTGCCCTACGAGACCGCCTGGAGGGCGGCCTTCTGGCCGCCGTGGACGGGGTCCACCGGACCGTCCCCGACGGAACCCCCCGCACCCCGGGGGTGGCCCACCTGTGCATCTCCGGCGTGGAAAGTGAGGCCCTCCTCTTCCTCCTGGAGCGCCACGGCCTTTCGGCCAGCGCCGGCTCGTCGTGTGCCAGCGGGGCCCAGGAGCCCTCCCACGTGCTGGCCGCTATGGGCGTGGACCGGACGGCGGCCCTGGGCTCGGTCCGGCTCTCGCTGGGGCACGCCTCGACCCCTGCCGACGTCGACCACGCCCTGGCCGTGGTGCCGGCCACCGTGGCCCAACTCCGCGAGCACGCCCACACCGTGGGGTACGGATGATCGGGAGGGGAACGGCCGGGCCGGTCATGGTGGCTATGTCGGGCGGGGTTGACTCCTCGGTGGCGGCCGCTCTCCTGCTGGAGGCCGGCCACGAGGTGATTGGAGTGACGTTGCGTCTGTGGGGCGGCGAGTCCGACTCGGGATGCTGTGCCGTGTCCGACGTGGACGACGCCCGGCGGGTGGCCGACGCCCTGGGTGTCGATCACCATGTGTTCAACCTGGGTGATGACTTCGACCGGGATGTCGTTGGGCCCTACGTGGACGACCACGCGGCGGGCCGGACCCCCAACCCGTGTATCGAGTGCAACCGGCACGTCAAGTTTGGCCGGCTCTGGCAGCGGGCCCGGGCCCTCGGCTTCAACCGTCTGGCCACCGGCCACCACGCCCGGGTCGTGGTCCGGTCGGACGGTGTCCGGCGGATCGCCCGTGCGACCGATCCGGCCAAGGACCAGTCCTACGTGCTGCACATGCTGGGCCAGGATGTCCTGTCTGGGCTCCTCCTACCTGTCGGGGATCTGACCAAGGCTGAGGTGCGTCGGCGGGCCGCGGCGTTCGGCCTGAGGACCGCCGACAAGCCCGACAGCCAAGACGTGTGCTTCATCACCAACGCTCACGGCCGCCACGACTTCCTGCGCCAGCGCATTTCGTTGACGCCCGGTCGGGTGGTGGACGGTGCTGGCATCGAGGTGGGGTCGGTGGACGCCGTGGAGCTGGTGACCGTCGGCCAGCGGAAGGGGATGGCCTTGGCCGGTGGCGGAACGCCGCGCTACGCCGTGCACGTGGACGTCCCGGCGGCCACCGTCAGGGTGGGGTCGGCGTGCGACCTGCTGGTCGACACCACGCCGGTGGAGGGGTTCTCGTGGGCTGATTGTCCGGTGGACGGCCCGGTACTGGTCCAGACCAGCGCCCACGGTCATGTCGACCCGGCGGTCCTGGACGGTGACGTGGTCCGGTGGCCGGCTCCCCGACGCCGGGTGGCCCCGGGGCAGAGCGTGGTGTTCTACGAGGGCGACGAGGTGGTCGGCGGGGCTCTGGCCCGTTAGCTGACCGGTAGGCGCCGCCGGCCGGCCTCGTCTAGGACGACGTCGGGACGGTTAGGCGAGCATAGGAAAGCCTCGATGGCTGCTACCTCGGTGGTGCGACCCCGGCCCGCTGGCAAGACGTCGTGGGGTTCCCGGCAGCGCACCTCGAGGGCCAGGCCGCGGGCCTGCTGGGTGAGGTCTACGGCATCGGTGTCGACGGCCGCCGGACCTATGCGGGCCAGCCCAGCCCGCTGGAGAAGGGTTGGCTCGGCCAGGGCCAGATGGTCGTGGAGGACGAGGCCGGCGGGCACAAGCACGATCCAGCGGCAGGACAGACGGTGGAGTGCCCGGACGGCCAGGGCGGTCGTCGGGACGCCTAGGGCGGTGGCCAGGCCACCAGCCACCCAGTGGGCGTCCAGCAGCAGGACCGGTCCGATGGCCAGACCGGCCAAGGCAGCCAGGGTGGCCATCGGGCCCAGCATCAGGACGACCGGGCCAGGGGTCCGGAGCAGGAACCGTCGTTCGTCGCCGTAGGAGGCTCCGTCCACGAAGTGGTCAGATGTCGGAGCTGAGAAGGCGGTGGCCGCCACCAGGGTGGTGGCTACCAGGCCTGCTGTTGTCCGGATGGCGTCGGTACTCGCCGGGGCGCTCCAGAGGGCCACGGCGGCCAGGGCCGGAGCGCCCAGGCGCAGCGTGGTGAGGGTGGCCGGGAGGGGAACCAGCGTCGCGGTTAGCCCGACGGCCCACAGGAGCCACAGGACAATCGAGGCCGTCGACCGCGGCCCAGGGGACAGGGCGTGGAGGGCCTCGGCCACCGCCGGTCCGAGGGCCAGGGGCAGAAGCACCCAGGCGGCCCGGAGGCCGCCCACCGCGACGCGTTCCGACCGCCGTCCGGGTGGTGGGAAGTCGCCGTAGGGGGGTCCGGGGCGGTCCACCCGATCAGGCTACGGGCCGGTCGCTGGCCCGAAGCCTGTCGCGGGCCGCCGGTAGAATCGGCTTGTGCAGGACGCGGCGACCCGGATCGACGAGCTTCGGGCCCTGGTGGGATATCACTTCGAGCGTTACCACGCCGAGGACGAGCCGGAGATCCCGGACGCCGACTACGACGCTCTCGTGGTGGAGCTTCGGACCCTGGAGGCCGAGTACCCAGAACTGGCCACCGACGACTCGCCCACCCGGCGGGTGGGCAGCGCCGGACGGTCCACGTTCGACGAGGTGGCCCATCGAGTTCCCCTCCGGTCGCTGGACAACGCCTTTGACATGGGCGAGCTACGTGCCTGGTCCGAGCGGGTCCTCCGTCGCCTCGACGATGACCCGGTTCCCGCCTGGGCCTGCGAGTTGAAGTTCGACGGCTTGGCCGTGTCGCTGCGCTACGAGGATGGCCACCTGGTACAGGCGGCCACCCGGGGCGACGGTCGGGTGGGAGAGGACGTCACAGCCAACGTCCGCACCATCGGGGACGTCCCAGACCGCTTGTCCGACGGGGCGCCGGCCGTTGTGGAAGTGCGGGGCGAGGTCTACATGGGCCGGTCGGCCTTCGAAGCTCTGAACGCCGCCCAGGCGGCGGCCGGGGAGAGGGCCTACGTCAACCCCCGCAACACAGCGGCGGGCTCGCTGCGCCAGAAGGACGCTGCGGTGACCGCCACTCGGGATCTCTCCTTCTGGGCCTACCAGTTGGGTGAGGTGGTCGGCGGCCCCGACCTGGGTTCGCACGGCGACAGCCTGGCCTGGTTGTCCACGCTCGGCCTTTCGGTCAACGAGCACCTCCACCGGTTTGCCGACTTCGAGGAGGTGGTGGCCCATGTGGCCCGGGTGGAGGACTCCCGACACGACCTGGATTACGAGATCGATGGCGTGGTGGTAAAGGTGGACGACCTGGGGCTTCAGGAGCGGTTGGGGTTCACCGCCCGGGCCCCCCGGTGGGCCGTGGCCTACAAGCTGCCCCCCGAGGAGCGCACCACCCGGTTGTTGGACATCGAGGTGTCGATCGGGCCCGGGGGCCAGGCCACGCCGTTCGCCCGGCTGGAGCCGGTGTTCGTAGGCGGCTCGACGGTCACCGCGGCCACCCTGCACAACGCCGACCAGGTCCGGGAGAAAGATGTCCGGCCGGGCGACCTGGTGGTGGTCCGCAAGGCGGGCGACGTCATCCCTGAGGTACTGCGACCCGTGCTGGCCGACCGTCCGGAGGGGCTGCGCGAGTGGTCGTTTCCAACGTCGTGCCCGGCGTGCGGCGGCCCGCTGGTCCGCCCGGAGGGCGAGGCGGCCACCTTCTGCACCGACCATGCATGTCCCCGGCAGGTCCGGGGCCGGATCGAGCACTTCTCCTCCCGAGGGGCCATGGATATCGAGGGCTTCGGCGAACAGCGGGTCGACCTGTTCGTTGGCGAGGGCCTCCTCGCCGACGTGGCCGGGATCTACTCGCTGGACTACGACCGGATCGCCGACTGGGACGGCTTCGGGGAGACGTCGGTTCGCAACCTGCGCGAGGCCGTCGAGGGGTCCCGGGACCGGCCCCTGGGACGCCTGTTGTTCGGGCTGCGAATTCCGCACGTGGGCACCACGGTGGCCGACGTGGTGGCCGCCGCCTTTGGTGATCTGGACGGGGTGGAGGCGGCCACAATTGAGGACATGGAGGCTGTCGACGGCCTCGGCCCGGTCATAGCGGCCAGCGTGCACGGCTGGCTACGTCGACCGTCCAGCCGCGACCTGTTGAACCGTCTACGGGGCGCCGGGGTGAATCTGGTGGCGGTGTCCGTCGCCGGGGCCGACGTCGAACCCCTGCTGGCCGGCATGGCCGTGGTAGTCACCGGCACCCTGGCCGGCTACTCCCGCGATGGGGCGAAGGCGGCCATCGTGGCCCTGGGAGGAACCTCGCCGGGCAGCGTGTCAGCCAGGACTACCGCCCTGGTGGCCGGCGAGGGCGGGGGCTCCAAGTTGGCTCGGGCCGAGGAACTAGGTGTGCCGGTTCTCGACGAGGAGGCCTTCGACCATCTGCTGGATACCGGAGAGCTACCCGGCTGATCCGTCCGGGTCGACCGCAGCCGGATCAGCCGTCGACCCGGAAGCACCAGTCGATGGTCGCCGTCCGGTCCGGGTTGCGGACCGGCCAGTAGCGCATGGTGGTGCACACCTCCTGGGCCGGAAGCCGTTCCAGGGCCAGATCGGCACCGGGCCGGAAGATGACCGAGTTGAGCGCCTTCTCGATGCGCTGTTGGTCCACCGGGACCACCGTGCCCCCGATGTGGAGGATCTCGCCCGTCCAACCGGGAGCCAGGATCGCCCCGACGTTGGCTTGCGGGAGGACGGTGTCGCCGCGGGGAGGCAAGAGTTCCAGGATCGACGGGTTGGAGTCCACCGAGACGTCACCCGGGTCCCTGGTGGGCAGCAGAACCGTGAGGACCAGGATCCCGGCCCCTAACCCGAGCAGGACGCTGATGACGAGGGCGTTCCGGCGAGTCACGGGCGCAGGCTATCCACGGGGTCTGCACGGGTAGCCTCAGGGGGTGACCGACGGACCGTTCGGGGGAGATCCCCGGTTCTCCGCCCACGTCTCCGCAGCGAACCCCGGGGGACCGGGCGCGCCCAGCGGGAACATGGTGGGTCGGCTGCTGGGCGGCCGCTACCGCCTGGGTAACGCCATTGGGACTGGCGGGTCGGGGACCGTCTACCTGGCCGACGACCTCTCGCTGGGCCGCCAGGTGGCGGTCAAAGTGCTGCACTCCTCGCTGGTAGGTGACGAGGCTTTCGTGGATCGCTTCCGGGCCGAAGCCCGCCTGGTGGCCTCGATGGCCGACCCCCACGTGGTGTCGATCTACGACTGGGGGGTCGACGGCCAGGCCTACCTGGTGACCGAGTACCTCGGGGGCGGCAGCTTGCGAAGCATCCTCTCCGCGGGCCGCACCCTGGCCCCTTCGCAGATGCTGACGGTGGCCCTCGAGGCCTGCCGGGCACTGGATCACGCCCACCGGCAGGGCATTGTCCACCGCGACATCAAGCCGGCCAACCTGCTTTTTGGCCAAGACTCCCGCCTGCGGATCGCCGACTTCGGCCTGGCTGACGCCCTTACCGGGACCGCCAGTCGGGAGCTGTTCGGCGGCGGTGGGGTGATCGGCACGGCCCGCTACGCCTCACCCGAACAGGCCCAGGGCCTGGCTCTGGATGGTCGGTCCGACGTCTACGCCCTGGCCCTCTGCATGGTCGAGGGCGTCACTGGCCACCTCCCGTTTGTGGCCGAGACCCTGGAGGGCACGCTGGCCGCCCGGATCGGACAGGACGTGCCCATTCCCGACGCCCTGGGTCCGCTGGTCCCGGTGGTGGCCCACGCCGGCGTCGCCGACCTGACGAACCGACCGACGGCCCGCGAGCTGGGTCGCATGCTGCTGGACATCGCTGGCCGGATGTCGCGTCCCGAGCCCCTGCCGCTGGTCGGTCCGGGTGAGGTGGGCGCCTCGCCGGTGACCGGCGAGCCGACCCGAGCCACCCCGACCGTCTTCCCGTCACCTACCGAACCGCCGACACCGGCCCCACCGCCTCTCCGCCCGGTTGGCCCCCGTCGCCGTTGGACCGGCTTGCTGCTGGCTGGGATCCTGACCGTCGGAGCGGTGGTTGGTGGCGCCATGCTGTGGGAGGTCAGCCGGCCGTCCCGTCGGGCCGTTCCGTCCCTCGTGGGGTCCTCGGGCGACAGTGCCCGCTCGCTGCTCACCGAGTTGGGGTGGACGGTCGAGACCCGCGACGTCCGCCAGGACGGGAGCGACTCCGGGGAGGTACTCGGCATGCGTCCGCAGGCCGGGACCCGGCTGGCCGCCGGAGAGACGGTCCTTCTGGAGGTGTCGTTGGGCCCGTTGCGCCTGCCCGTACCCGGCGGACTGGTCGGGGTGAGCCTGACCGAGGCCGAGCGGGTTTTGACCGACGCCGGCCTGGAGATGGGTGAGGTGACCCGCACCTCCGACGAGGACGTGCCCGCCGGCCTGGTGCTGGAGGTTCTGGCCTCGGGAGAACCGGTACCGCAGGGAACCGAGGTGGGCCTCCGGGTGTCCGCTGGACCGCTGCCCCGGCAGGTTCCCGAAGGGCTGGTTGGTCTGATGCCGGCCGATGTGGTGGCCGAGCTGATCGCTCTGCGCCTGGCCCCCACCATGGGAGAGGAGTACGACGAGTGGGTGGTGGCCGGCCGGGTGTCCCGGATCGAGCCCCCTGCCGGTACTCAGCTGTCAGTTGGTGACGACGTACGGGTCGTCGTTTCGATGGGGGCCGTTCCAAGGTCGGTGCCGGCGATGGAGGGGCTGACCCTGGCCGTGGCTGAGAGCCGGCTCCAGGTGGCGGGGTTCCGCAACGTGGTAGTCGTGGGCCTGCCCGACGCTGGCGTGGACCAGCCGGTCGACCGCAACGCCCTCGTAGTGGTCTCCCAGGACCCGGCACCGGGCCGGCAGAACCAGCCGGACGTCGAGGTCACGATCGTCGTTCAGCCCGGCTGAGCCCTACCCTGCCCTCCCGATGACTGAACGGATCACCCGCGACGACGTAGCCCACGTGGCCGACCTGGCCCGGCTTACCCTGTCCGACGCCGAGCTGGACGCCTTCACTGGCCAACTGGCCGACGTGCTGGACCACGCGGCAGATCTCGACGCCCTGGATCTGACCGACGTTTCGCCGACGGCCCACCCCCTGCCGCTGGTTAACGTGTTCCGGGCCGACGTGCCTGGTCCGACCAGCGACCGCGACGAGGTGTTGGCCGCCGCACCGTCGGTGGAGGAGGCGCAGTTCCGGGTGCCCCCTGTCCTCGGGGAGGAGCCGTGAGCGCCCGAGGTCTGGCGGCCGCCGTGCGCTCCGGGGAGCGGTCGGCCCGGTCGGTGGTCGAGGAGCACCTGGAGACCATTCGCTCCGGCGAGCCTGAGATCCACGCCTTCAACCTGGTGCTGGCCGACGAGGCGCTCGCTGCGGCCGACGAGGTGGACCGTCGGGTGGCGGCTGGCGAGGATCCCGGCCCGTTGGCCGGCGTTCCGGTGGCCCTGAAGGACAACATGTGTACCCGCGGGGTGCCCACCACCTGCTCATCGCGGATCCTGGAGGGCTGGCTCCCTCCCTACGACGCCACCGTGGTAGAGCGGCTGGCCGCTGCCGGTGCCGTCGTGGTCGGTAAGACCAACTTGGACGAGTTCGCCATGGGCAGCTCGACGGAGAACTCGGCGTTCGGCGTGACTCGCAATCCGTTAGACCCCACCCGGGTCCCTGGAGGTTCGTCCGGCGGGTCGGCTGCCGCAGTGGCCGCCGGTTTCGCCCCCCTCGCCCTGGGCAGCGACACCGGTGGGTCGATCCGCCAGCCGGCCGCCTTGTGCGGCGTGGTCGGCGTGAAGCCCACCTACGGGGCGGTGTCCCGCTATGGCCTGGTGGCCTTTGCCTCCAGCCTCGACCAGATCGGTCCATTCGCTCGCACAGTCTCCGACGCCGCCTTGCTCCTGGAGGCCATTTGGGGCCACGACCCCCGGGACTCCACCTCCATCCCGGAGCCGGCGGCGGACCTCACCGAGGTCCTGGGCCGGGGCGTTGAAGGCCTGCGGATCGGCGTCATCGAGGAGCTCTCCGGCGACGGCCTGGAGGGCATCGCTGACGATGTTCGGTCCCGCCTGGGCGAGGCCGTCTCGGCCCTGGATGCGGCCGGCGCCACCGTCGAGACCACCTCGGTTCCGTCGACGGTGTACGGCCTGTCGGCCTACTACGTGATCGCCCCGGCCGAGGCCTCGTCCAACCTGGCCCGCTACGACGGCGTGCGGTATGGACTGCGGGTTGACGCCCCCAACGCCGGCGACATGAACACGGCCACCCGAACCGCCGGTTTTGGCGACGAGGTCAAGCGCCGCATCATGCTTGGCACCTACGCCCTTTCAGCTGGGTACTACGACGCCTACTACGGCAAGTCCCAGAAGGTCCGCACGCTGATCGTGCAGGACTTCGCCCGGGCCTACGAGGAGTTCGACCTGCTCCTCTGCCCGACCGCTCCCACTACGGCGTTCCCCATCGGGGAGAAGACCGCCGACCCAATGACCATGTACTTGAACGACGTCTGCACCATCCCGTCCAACCTGGCTGGGCACCCGGCCATGTCGGTGCCGTTCGGGGTGGGGGACGACGGAATGCCGGTCGGGGTGCAGGTCCTGGCCCCAGCCATGGGTGAGCGCACCATGTTCCAGGCCGCTGCCGTGCTCGAGGCCGCGGGGAGCGGGTCGTGAACGCCGAGGCCACCGCCCCGGAGGTTGTCCCCGGCTGGGAGATAGTCATCGGCCTGGAGGTCCACGCCGAACTGGCTACGGCCACCAAACTGTTCAGTTCAGCCCCCAACCGGTTTGGCGGCCAGCCCAACACCAACGTCGACCCAGTGTCCCTCGGCCTGCCGGGCTCGCTGCCCGTGCTCAACGAGCAGGCGGTGGAGTTGGCCATCCGGGTCGGCCTAGCCCTGAACTGCCAGGTCCAGCGGTCGGTTTTTGCCCGAAAGAACTACTTCTACCCGGACATGCCGAAGGACTTCCAGATCTCCCAGTACGACCTCCCGATTAACGGAGAGGGCTGGCTGGAACTGCCCGATGGGCGCCGGGTAGGCATCGAGCGGGCCCACCTCGAGGAGGACACGGGCAAAAGCACCCACGTGGGTGGGGGAGGTCGGATCCACGAGGCCGGCTACTCGCTGGTCGACTACAACCGGGCCGGCGTTCCACTCATCGAGATCGTCGGTGCCCCAGACTTGCGCTCAGCTGAGGAGGCCCGGTCCTACGTGGGCGAGCTGCGGGCCATCTTGGTGGCCATCGGCGCCTCCGACGGGAAGATGGAGGAGGGCTCGATGCGGGTGGACTGCAACGTGTCGGTCCGCCCCGTCGGGCAGGCCGAGTTCGGGACCCGTTGCGAGGTCAAGAACATCAACTCGCTGCGGTCCCTCGGGCGGGCCATCGGCTACGAGGCCCGCCGGCAGGTCGACCTGATCATCTCCGGGGAGAGGGTCGAACAGCAGACCCGCCACTGGAACGAGGACGAGGGCCGGACCCACAAGCTGCGGTCCAAGGAGGAGGCCTACGACTACCGGTACTTCCCGGAGCCTGATCTGGTCCCGGTGGCGCCGTCCGACGAGTGGATCGACGCCGTCCGGGCTGCCCTGCCCATGCTCCCCCGGGAACGTCGCCTCCGTCTGGCCGAGGCTGCCAGTGTCGACACCGGGGCAGCTGCTCTGACCGTGGAGCGAGGGCTGGACGACCTCGCCGTGGACGCCATCGCCGAGGGAGCTGATGCCTCCCGGGTCTTAGTCCACGCTGAGAACAACCTGGCCGACGGTGCGGGGAGATTGGACGCTGCCTCGTTCGCCACCCTGGTCAAGATGGAGACCGGCGGCGACCTGACGGCCACCCAGGCCAAGACGGTGCTGGCTGCCCTAGTGGCTGACGGGGGCGACCCGGCGATCGTGGCCGCCGATCTGGGCTTCGAGGCCATGGACATCGGAGAGATGGAGGCCCTCGTGGACCGCCTAATCGCCGAGCACCCGGACGACTGGGAGGCCTTCACCGCGGGCGACGAGCAGGAACGGAAGAAGAAGGCCGGCTTCTTCGTCGGCCAGGTTATGAAGGCCACCAGCGGGCGGGCCGACGGTCGGGTCGTCAACGAGTTACTGGCCCGCCGAGTCCGTTCCTAACGCTCGGCACCCACCACCTGCCAGCGGTGGCCGGCGAAGCGGCGGATGAACAGGATTGAGCGGGCGGCCATGAACAGCCAGATGGCGGCCCAGAGCCAGCCGATCCCGAGGCCAGCCAGCCGTCCGCTGACCATGGCGGCCACAGCCAGGACCGCTGAGGTGGCCATAGCCCGGGCCATAAAGCGCTCGTCGCCGGCACCGATCAAGATCCCATCCAGGGCAAACGCCACCCCGCCAAGCGGTGCCATGAGGGCGACGTGAAGGAGTAGGAACCCGGCCAGGCCCACCACGTTGGGGTCGCCGGAGAACGCCCCAGCAACCAGTCCACGGGTCACCAGGAGCATCAGGCCGATCAAAGCGCCCGTGGCCACTGACCAACCGATGACCCGTCGCCCCAGCCGGCGGGTACCCGAAACCTCACCGGCTCCCAGGAGGTTCCCGACCATGGCCTGGGCGGCGATAGCTACGGCGTCCATGATTAGGGCTGACGCCATCCAGACCTGGAAGGCGATCTGGTGGGCGGCCACGTCGACCCGGCCGATCCGGGCCGCCACCGAGGTGCCAACTAGGAACGTGCCGGTCAACGAGAGGTTGCGGACTAGCAGACGACCACTGACCACCAGCAGCCGCCGGATCGACCCGGCGCGGGGCACCAACGAGGCGTGGTTTCGCCGGACCGCCCGTCCCACCCAGGCCAGGTAGCAGGCGGCGCCCAACCACTGAGCCACGACGGTGGCGGCCGCCGAGGCGCCGATGCCGTACCCGAGGCCCACGATGAGGACGAGTTCTACGACCAGGTTCAGGACGGCTGTGCCGACAGCCACCTGGAGGGGCCGCATGGTGTCCTTGAGCCCCCGCAGGTACCCCACGCCGGCCAGCATGATCAGCATGGCCGGGGCACCCAGCAGGCTGATCCGCAGGTAAATGCCGGCCTGGTGGGCTACGTCACCTTCTGCCCCGACCAGGGTCACAATCCGGTCAGCCAGGGCGATGCCGGCGGCGGCCAGCACCACCCCGAGAACGAGGGCCAGCCAGAGTCCCTGGACGGCCTGGTCAGCGGCCCAGCGGTGCTCGCCGGCACCGCTCAGCCGGGCCACGGTGGCCGTCGTTCCGTAGGCCAAGAACACGCAGAGGCCATAGCCGAACATCAGGAAGCCCGACGCCACCCCCAGCCCGGCCAGCGGCGCCGTGCCCAGATGGCCTACCACCGCCGTGTCGGTTAGCACGTACAGCGGCTCGGCCACTAGGGCCCCGAGGGCTGGAATGGCGAGGCGGAACAGCTCCCGATCGTCGGACCGGAAGTGGGGGCGGGCGACCATCGGGCAAGGGTAGGTCCGGTGGTCGGGGAGACCGCCGCACGGCGGCGTCCGTGGGTGGGCATTTCTACCGGGGGTGCGGGCCCCGGTGGGCGTAGCCTGCAAGTCCATGACAGACGCCATCCACGGGGGAATGAAGCCCCGCAGCCACGAGGTCACTGACGGTCCCAGCCGCGCCCCCGCCCGGGCCATGCTCCGGGCCATCGGTATGACCGAGGACGACTTCTCCAAGGCCCAGGTGGGCGTGGCGTCGTCGTGGAACGAGGTCACCCCCTGCAACATGCCGCTGGATGCCCTGGCTAAGCGGTGCAAGGTGGGGGTGGTGGAGGCCGGCGGGTTCCCGATCGAGTTCAACACCATCGCAGTCAGCGACGGCATCTCGATGGGCCACGAGGGAATGCGGGCCAGCCTGGTGAGCCGGGAGATCATCGCCGACTCCGTTGAGGCGGTCATGCACGCTGAGCGCTTAGACGCCTTCGTGAGCTTCGCCGGCTGCGACAAGTCGCTCCCCGGAATGCTTATGGCGTCGGCCCGCATCAACCTGCCGTCGGTCTTCGTCTACGGCGGATCGATCATGCCTGGCGAGCACCACGACGGCCGCAAGCTGGACGTGGTCAGCGTGTTCGAGGCGGTCGGCGCCCATGCTGTGGGCGACATCGACGACGACGAGTTGCTGGCCATCGAGCGGGCTGCCTGCCCGACGATCGGCAGTTGTGCTGGCATGTTCACCGCCAACACCATGGCCTCGGTGGGCGAAGCCATCGGGATGTCGCTCCCCGGCTCGGCCTCGGCGGCTGCCATCGACGACCGACGGGCCGACGTGGCGTTTGCCAGCGGCCATGCCGTGATGAACCTCCTGCGCCAGGGCATCCGACCCCGCCAGATCATGACCAGGGGGGCTTTCGAGAACGCCATCGCCGTAGTCATGGCCCTCGGCGGCTCGACCAACGCCGTGCTCCACCTGATGGCCATCGCCTTTGAGGCCGAGGTGGAGTTGGAGCTGGAGGACTTCAACCGGGTGGCCGCCCGGGTGCCCCACCTGGCTGACACCAAACCGCACGGCAATTACCACATGGTGGACATAGACCGGATCGGTGGCGTGCCGGTCGTTATGCAGATGCTCCTGGACGAGGGTCTCCTGAACGGCGAAGAGGTGACGGTCACCGGACGAACGGTGGCCGAGAACCTGGCCCTTCTGGACGTCCCGGCCCCCGACGGGGAGGTCATCCACGCCTTCGATGACCCGATTAACGAGGTAGGTGGCCTGGCCATCCTGCGGGGCACACTGGCCCCCCAGGGCTCGGTGGTCAAGGTGGCCGGCTTGGACTTCGACCACTTTGAGGGTCGGGCCCGGGTGTTCGATGGCGAGGACCTGGCTATGGAGGCCGTGCTGGCCGACCGGATCGAGACCGGCGACATCGTGGTGATCCGCTACGAGGGACCCAAGGGAGGCCCGGGAATGCGCGAAATGCTGGCTATTACCGGGGCCATGAAGGGTGCCGGTCGCGGCGGCGACGCGGCCCTGGTCACCGACGGCCGGTTTTCCGGGGGAACCCACGGGTTCTGCGTGGGCCACGTGGCACCAGAGGCCGTTGATGGCGGTCCGATCGCCCTGGTCGAGGAGGGCGACCGGATCCTCATTGACGTCGGGACGCACACCATCGATCTGCAGGTCGACGAGGCCACGCTGGCCGAGCGACGGGCGAACCTGAAGCCGTTTGAGCCTCGCTACCGGTCCGGCTTCCTGGCCAAGTACGCCGCTCTGGCCCAGGGGGCCGAGAAGGGCGCCGTCACCCAGGCCTAGGCCGAGCGGTTCCCTGTCTGGTCAGGACCCGTCCCACAGCCCGAAGGAACGGGCAGCGGAGAGCATGGTCCACGGTTCGGCTGCGGCGGCTGCCGTGGACGACTGCCGGGCCACCCACCGAGGAACTGCGAGCAGCGCCTCTGGGGGTATCTCCAGGCCGTCCCGGGGGGCCACGGCGCAGGTCGGGAGGCGAGACAGGGCCTTGGCCATAGCCGTCTCGTCCTCGTAGAACGAGGGGTCGTGGAGCTGGTGCCACTTGTCGGCTCCCATGACCACCACGTCGTAGCCGTCGGCCAGGTCAGCCACAAGGCGGGCGTCGACCACGTTGATCTCCAGCCAGGCGTGGTCAGTGGCCACCTGGTCGAGCACCGTGCGGCGTTCCTCCACGGTGGTCCGGCCTTGTTCTTTGCCCAACGGGTGGCGAGACAGTGTCCAGACCACACGATCCAGGCTGTGGCGGCGTCGGGCGGCGTCGGCCACGGCCAGGTGGGCCAGCGTCGGAGGGTCGAAGGACCCCGGGTAGACACCGTGTCGCACGGCTCCATGGTGGTCGACGGACTCGTCATGGCGGGGCACCGGTGGTCCGATCGACCGGGCAGGTTGTGGTCACTAGGACTGTCGGCGCATAATTGCGGTTCATGCGACCGTTCCCGACCTCCCCGACCCCCGAGGTAGCGGTACTGCCGTAGGCACGCGCCCCTCCGCCCGACGGTTGCGTGCCTCGACCTCCCGATGAGGGAGGTTGTTTCGTTTTTCACCCGGTCCCCTAAAAGATCATGAGTCCCATGGCCACAGAACAGATGGACGGCGGTCAAGCGTTGATCCGCGCCCTCGAGGAGGAGGGCGTTGAGGTCATGTTCGGGCTGCCCGGCGGGGCGATCCTGCCGGTCTACGACCCGATCATCGATTCGTCGATTCGCCACATCCTGGTTCGCCACGAGCAGGGTGCCGGCCACATGGCCGAGGGCTACGCCCAGGCCACGGGCCGACCCGGCGTGGCCATGGTGACCAGCGGGCCGGCGGCCACCAACATCGTCACCCCGCTGTGTGACGCCTACCTCGACTCGACTCCCATGGTGGTCATCACCGGCCAGGTTCCCTACCCGGCGATCGGCACCGACGCCTTCCAGGAGTGCGACACGACGGGTATCACCCAGTCGATCACTAAGCACAATTTCCTGGTCACCGAAGCCCAGGACATCCCTCGCACCATCAAGGAGGCGTTCCACATCGCCACCACGGGCCGTCCAGGCCCCGTCCTGGTGGACGTCCCGAAGGACATCGTGGACCCCGGTAACCCGCGGTCGGCCATGACGTGGACCGACGACGTCCAGATCGACCTCCCTGGCTATCACCCACAGGTCGAGGTCGACCCGGAGGGTATCCGAGCCGCCGCCGACCTCGTGCGAGGAGCCGAGCGGCCCGTGTTGTACGTGGGCGGCGGGATCCTCAAGGCACGGGCCGTCGAGGCCCTTCGGGAGCTAGCCGAGCTGACCGGTATCGGCGTGGTTACCACGCTCATGGCCCGAGGCGCCTTCCCAGACAGTCACGAGTTGTGCCTGGGCATGCCCGGCATGCACGGAAACTTCACCGCGGTCACCGCCATGCAGGAGTCCGACCTGCTGGTCGCTCTGGGTGCCCGCTTCGACGACCGGGTGACCGGCAAGCTGGACGGCTTCGCCCCAGACGCCAAGGTCATCCACGTCGACATCGATCCGGCCGAACTGGGCAAGGTCCGTCGTCCCGACGTGGCTATCCGCGGTGACGTCCGGGTGGCCATCGAGGCGCTGGTCGCCGAGCTGTTGGCCAACGGCACCGGCGACGTGGATCGGGGGGCCTGGCGCTCCCGGATCAGCGGTTGGCAGGAGCGGTTCCCTCTGGCCTACGAGCCGTGGGCGCCGGGCGAGGCCCTGAAGCCCCAGTACGTTATTGAGTGCCTGCGGGACGCCACGCCGGACGACACCATCGTCTCCTCGGGCGTCGGCCAACACCAAATGTGGGCCAGCCAGTATTGGAAGTTCGACCACCCGTACACGTGGATCAACTCGGGTGGTCTGGGGACGATGGGCTTCTCCATCCCGGCGGCTATCGGCGCCAAGGTGGCCCATCCGGACCGCATGGTGTGGGCCGTGGACGGCGACGGCTGCTTCCAGATGACCGGCCAGGAACTGGTCACGGCCACAGTCGAGAACATCCCTATCAAGGTGGCGTTGCTCAACAACTCCTACCTGGGGATGGTCCGCCAGTGGCAGGAGATGTTCTACGACGAGCGCTACTCGGAGGTGTTCCTGTCCAAGGACGTCCCCGACTACCGGATGTGGGCCGAGTCCATGGGGTGCGAGGC
>JAKURX010000060.1 GCA_022451505.1 Acidimicrobiales bacterium
CTGTTGACGGCTGGATTGCCGACGCAGTGGCCGCTACAGGCTGACCAACTAAGTAGTGATCATCCCCCTGCGGGGGGATGAGGTGAGGAGGCCGGGCCGCAAGGCCCGGCCTCCCACCGTTTTCAACCCCACCGGGCGGTTTGGGGGAATGTCCGGGCCGACCGATCTGGACGCTGTCCCGGGTATTGCCTCAGGGTGGAAGAGCGGTCTCCCGGATCCCTTGCGGCCCGCCTCGTGACACCGGTCACCCTGATACCCTGCCGCCGTTGGAGGGGATGTGCTGGGGTGGCCCACTGTGTCTCTAGGGGTGTTCCACGACCAGGAGAGGTGGCATGTCGGACTCCGAGCCGATCATCGCACTGGAGAACGTTTACAAGATCTTCGGCCCGAACCCGCGTGGACGGGCGTTTGACCTCTGCTCGGCGGGCGTCGGCAAGGACGAGGTCCAACGACAGACCGGTCACGTCGTCGGGATGCGCGATATCTCGTTCGAGGTACAGAAGGGTGAGATCTTCGTGGTCATGGGACTGTCCGGATCGGGCAAGTCGACGGCCATTCGAACGGTGAACAAGTTGCACGACGTGACCCATGGCCGTGTCCTGGTCGAGGGAACAGACGTCCAACAACTCCGGGGCGCCGCCCTCCAGGCCTTCCGCCGCGAGAAGACAGCCATGGTCTTCCAGCACTTTGCCCTCTTCCCCCACCGCAATGTCATTGACAACACCGCCTACGGCCTGAAGGTCCAGGGTGTGGATAAGAAAGAACGCCACGAGGCGGCCATCGAGGCACTGGCCATGGTCGGGCTTGAGGCCTACGCCTTCAACGCCACCCGCCAACTGTCCGGAGGCATGCAGCAGCGTGTGGGTCTCGCTAGGGCGCTGTGCTCCAACCCGGAGATCCTGCTCATGGATGAGGCCTTCAGCGCACTGGATCCACTGATCCGGCGCCAGATGCAGGACGAGCTGATGGCGATCCAGGACAAGCTCCACAAGACGATCGTGTTCATCACCCACGACCTGAACGAAGCCCTGCGCGTCGGCAACCGGGTCTGCATCCTCCGCGACGGCAAGGTGATCCAGATCGGGACGCCCGAGGAAATCCTCACCGAACCGGCAGACGGATACGTGGCCGAGTTCGTCCAGGACGTGGATCAGGGCCGGGTCATCGACGTGGGCAAGGTCATGGAGACCCCGGTGATCCTCAACGAGTCGTGGACCCTCACAGAAAGCATCGACGCCATGGGCGATCGGCAAGGTGCCTTCGTGGTCGACGCCGACGGCCGGCCCACCAGCCTGCTGGCTATGACCGACGCCGCCACGGCCATCGCCCACGGGACGACCGACCTGGGCTCGGTGCTGCGGTCAGACTTCGACACCACCACCGTTGAGGCACGGTTCAGTGACAACTATGCGGCGGCCGGTCGGGGGTTCCCGATTGCCGTGGTGGACGACACAGGCCACCTGATCGGTGAGCTCGAACCTCGGGAGATCATGGAGGAGATGGGTCGGGTAGAGCAGTTGGTGGACGGGTTCGAGCGGGAGGTCTTCCTGTGAGCTGGGTCACCTGGGTCGTCGGGGGCGAGACCGGCGAATGGACCGGACGAAGCGAAGGCGTGGGCCTCTCCGAGACCAAGGTCCTTGACCAGTTCCAGTTCCCGGTGGGGTACTGGTTCGACCAGATGGTCGACTGGCTCGACGCCAACGCCCAGTGGTTCCTCGAGACCGTCAAGTGGCCGTTCGACTTCCTGCTCTCGAATGTCGTCAACGACTTCCTGCTACAGCGTCCCTGGTACCAGGTGGTGCTCTTCACGGTGCTCCTCGGCTCGCTGTTGCGGACGCCGAAGGTCGGCATCATGGCCGGGCTCGGCCTGATGATGTGTGGCTTGCTCGGAGCGATGTACTGGGTGGAGACCATGCGGACCATCGGGATGGTTCTCGTGGCCGTCGGGTTGTGCACGCTCGTCGGCCTCCCGCTCGGGATCTTCTGCGCCCGGGTGGACTCGGCGTGGAACGTGACCAGACCGATCCTGGACGCCATGCAGACTGTCCACACGTTCGTCTACATGGTGCCGTTCGTGTTCTTCTTCAGCATCGGAGTCGTCCCAGCGACCATGGTGACCATGATCTACGCCCTGCCACCGCTGGTGCGTATGGTCAACCTGGGCATCAGACACGTTCCCGAGGACGTCGTGGAGGCCAGCAGGGCGTACGGATCCACCGAATTACGTGTCCTGACCGACGTCCAGTTGCCGCTGGCCAAACCCTCGATCATGGCCGGCCTCAACCAGACCCTCATGCTGGCCATCGCCATGGTCGGCATCGCCGCCATCATGGGCGCCGGGGGCCTCGGACTCCTGGTCTTCCGGGCCGTCCAGAACCTCGACATCGGCCTCGGCATCTCATCCGGTCTCGCCTTGTGGGCAGTGGCCGTCGTGCTCGACCGCCTCTCCCAGCCCGAGGAGGAGGGTGGACAGAACCTGTTATCCCGGATCCGGGAGGCCATGAGCCATCGCCGGGACCCTGAAGCACTCCTCAGGAAGGTCGAGGCAGCCGAGACCGAAGACCAGAAGGCATCAAAGGCCATCCACGTCGAGCACGAGGTAGTGGCCTCGGGGCGAGAGCGCCTCGGCATGGCTGTCGTCGGCATCGCCGGGGTCGTCGCGGTCCTCTCCACCAAGATGACATGGGGCAACGATGCTGGCCTCCTTAGCAGCCATTCCCGTGATGCAGACGTAGACCTCATCGGCGAGTCGTTCAACGGCTACCAGGCATCCGGTGGCTCGTGGGCTGGCCTCGTGGTTCTGGCTCTGGGCTTCTTCTCCGTCTTCGCCGCCGTCTCCTGCATCTTCTGGACGGGCGGGATCGGACGGGCCCGAGGTCCTGCCGGCTTGGTATCCCTGGCGCTCGGCGCGTTCACCGCCATCTTCATATACCCGATCCTGGGCGAGTTCGACGGGTACACGATGCTTGCCAACCTCCAGGGCTATGAGGCCCAGGCCTTCTGGTCGGTGGTCGTCGAGACCTTCGCGATTCCGGCGATTCTCGCCCTCGTTTGCGTCCTAGCAAAGGTGGCGGTTCCGGTGTCCTGGCAGATGGTCGGGACTTGGGCCGTTACGGCGGGCCTGCTCGGGCACATCTTCGAAAGCCCGACCGGTATGGCCGGAGAGGTCCTCGCCGTGATCGTCCTCGCCCTCGGAGCGATCGTGCTGGCCGTCCTGAACAACACGAGCCTGTTCGACGCCGATCGGACGACCTGGAACAACTTGGCGGCCGGTGCGGTGGTCGCCATCGTAGGCATGGCCGTCGCGCCGCTCTCGACGGTGCTCGACGTCAAGGACCTGGTGGCCCTCGTGCTGGCCGGGGCCGTCTATCGGGTACTTGAAGGGACCGGTTCCGAGCGGCGGGTCACCGTCCTGGGAGCGCTGGCAAGTGGCGTCGCCCTCCGATGGCTGGTCATCGGGAGTATCGGCTCCGGCGATTCGGCGGTGTTCTTGGACATGCAGTTGCTGACCACCGTCACCATCGGCGTGATGGCCGTGGTCGTCCTACGGTCGGGTTCCCGTTGGTTCGCAGCAGACGCCGTGGTCGTCACCTCGAGCTGCATGCTGGTCGCCGCCCTCACCTACCAGGTGGTCTCCCCCTTCGTCGATGTTGAGACCTATAACCACGGTCCGGGCGTGATGCTGGCCATTGTGGCCAGCGTTGTGATGCTGGCCGGAGCGGTCCTGGCCCTGCAGACGGCGCCCTACTCAGCCTTCCGACCTTTGGACCGAATTGTCAGCTGGGGTCGGATGGGTGCGGGCATCCTCGCCGTTGTCCTGGTCCTGGTCGGTTCGATTTCCGGTTGGACCTTCGACGAACGTGCAGCCACGGACCTTCCCGACGACGTCAAGGCGGAACTGATTCGACTTCGGGACGAGACGAACGAGTTTCCGGCCATGGCGGCATCCAACGCTGCCATCGCCGTCTCGCTCCGCAACAAGTACCGAATGACTGCTCTGGTGGTCACCGACGGGCTTTCTGAGGACGGTGGCGGGCTTGGCCGCCTGGCCATCGGGATGTCCATCATTGGCGCGGCGCTCACTCTGCCGGCATCGGGTTTGCTGGGCCTGGACGAGAACCGAAGATGGCGCTGGAGTGTCATGGTCGCCGGCGCGGGAGGTGGCCTCGCGCTGGTCGGCATCGTGTGGATCGCCAGCCTGGCCCGGGTGTCGGACCTCAAGGTCGTCACTGGCGCTGGCGCCTTTCTCACCATGTTCGCCGGAGTGATGCTGGCCACGACGTCGAAGAAGATCATCACCGAGTTCCGCCGGAACAAGACCTACGACGACCTCGAGCCCGCTGTCACCGACTGATCGGACGGGAGCGTCCCTCCGGGCTCGGCCGGGTGTCGGGTTCCCCCGGGGTGACCTAGCCTGTTCCTTACCGGGCCGAGGGGCGGCCCGTCGTGGGATCGGAGCGCCGTGACCGCCACTGCCGAATCGTTTGAGTTGGTCTCGTCCGTCGAGCCGGAGATCTCCCGGCTCATGGCCGAGCACCGGGAGCGCCGACAGCACTGGTATGCCCACGACGTCGTTCCGTGGGAACTGGGCCGGAGCTTCCGCGATGAGCCGTGGGACGAGTCCCAGGCCACGTTGTCCCCGGAGGTCCGGACCGCCCTGCAGTTGAACCTACTGACCGAGGACAACCTGCCCTACTACCACGCGAAGATCGCTGGCAGCTTCCCCGAGGACTCGCCGATGGCCGAATGGTCCCGCCTGTGGACAGCCGAGGAGGGCCAGCACTCCATCGCCATCCGTAACTACCTGCTGGCCACCCGGAACTGCGATCCTGCCCAACTGGAGGACGAGCGGTTGGCCACGGTGACCCGCGGTTGGCGCTACGACTCCCCGTGCCCAGTGGAGGTGTTCGTCTACACGTCGGCCCAGGAACTGGCCACCCGGATCAGTCACCGCAACACCGGGGTGAAGGCCGACTGTCCGGTGGCCCACGAGATCATGACTCGGGTCGCCGCCGATGAGAACCACCACTTCATGTTCTACCGGGGGGTCACCACGGCCATGCTGCGCCAGGCGCCCACCTTCGTGCTGGGAGCCGTCCACCAGGTCCTGTCCGACTTCAAGATGCCCGGGACCGTGATTCCGAACTTCAGCCGACGTGCCGTGGCCATTGCCCGGGCCGGGATCTACAACCTGCGGATCCATGCCGAACAGGTGGTCCAACCGCTGCTCCGCCACTGGAAGGTGGGGTCCATCGAGGGCCTTGACTCCCGGGGCGAGGAACTGCAGGAGAAGATCCTGGCCATTCCGGAGGCGCTGATTGCCCAGGCCGAGGCCTTCGAGAACCGGATGGCCGGACGGACCAGGCGGGTCCCAACCGGCGCCTGATTCGGCCGGACCGTTAGGAGAGGCCGCCCTCCGTCAGGTTGCCGGGTCGTCGTCCGGTGAGCGGGCGGCGTCGCGTATGCGGCTCCGGAGCCCGTCCAGGTTCTCCCGGATGGACGGGACGTGAGGGCCCAGGGCACCCAGGTCGGGGGCCGACCGGATGGCCGTTCGGGCACCCATGGCGTCCATAGCCCGGTACACCCAGCGCTTGTTGAGCTGCAGGAGTTCGTGGGGGATGGAGGCCATGCGCTCGGCTACAGCCAGCACCGCCTCGTCCAGCTCGGCAGGAGGAAACGCCCGGTTGGCGTAACCGACGCGGACCGCTTCGGCGGCGTCCACCGGATCGCCGATAAGGACCATCTCCAGGGAGTTGCGCAGGCCGACCAGCCACGGGTGGATGGCGAAGTCAGGTGTTCCGGCTACTCGGAGCACAGGATGGGAGATGGTGGCGTCGTCGGCCAAGTAGACGAGGTCGCAGGCCGCGGCCAGCTCGGAGCCCCCAGCCATGGCGTAGCCGTGGACCTGGGCAATTACCGGCTTGGCCAAATCCCACAGCGACAGCCAGCCGTCGGTGACGTGGCGGGCCCAGCCCCCGTCACCCCCCGGCGTGTAGGAGGGTCGGTCGGCGCTGAGGTCTGAGCCCAGGTCGTACCCCGAGGAGAAGCACGGCCCGGCTCCCCGAAGGATGGTCACGTGGACGGCATTGTCGCGGTCGGCCTCCTGGAGCGCGGCGAACAGGGCTCCCCGAAGGGCGTTGTTCAGGGCGTTGCGCTTCTCGGGCCGGTTCAGGGTCAGCCGCCGTACACCGGGGCGCGGGTCGTCGACCAGCAGGACGTCGGGATGGGAGGCCGTACCGTCGGACACGGCCCGATGGTACGGCCATCGGAGGTGGGGTGCGGGAACGTGCCGTGCCATCATCCCGTGGTGGAGCCCACCGTGACTGAGATGGACAGGATCACCAACTTCCGAGGCATCGGTGGCCTGCCCACCACCGACGGTCGGACCACCGTCGGTGGCCTGCTGTGGCGGTCAGGACACCTGGGTCGGGCTTCTGACGCCGACCTGGTTCGCCTGCAGGCCCTGGGCATCCGGACGGTGGTGGACCTGCGTAACGAGGTGGACTCCCGGTACGAGGGCGCTGACCGGATACCCGAGGGCGCGGTCGGGATCCCGGCACCCATCCCTGACGAAGGTGGCTTTGGGGCCGACATTCGGGAGTTCATCACCACCGGCGACGTGGAGGCCATGCGTGCCGTGTGGTCCGACGGCCGGGCGGCGGCTATCGCCACGAAGGGCGCTCGTAACATGGTGGAGCATCCGGGGAGGGTCGAGGCCTTCTGTCGGGTCATGGATCTCGTAACCGATGCCGACCGATGGCCGCTGGTGTGGCACTGCTCGGCCGGTAAGGACCGGGCCGGGTGGGTGGGGACCATCCTGCTGTTGGCCCTTGGCGTGGAGCGGGACGCCATCGTGGAGCACTACCTGGAGAGCAACCGGGTGGGGACCCGCCGGGCGGCAGCCCTGGTGGACGGGGGCATGCTCACCGAAGAGGGACTGGAGCTCTTGCGGCCCTTCATCGAGGTGGCCCCGGCCTACGTCGAGGCGCAGCTAGCCGCCGTGGATGACCGGTGGGGCGGCGCCGGGTGCATGTTGCGCGACGGATTGGGCCTCACTGAGGACCGGATAGCCGACCTGCGAGACCGGCTCCTGGACTGACCCGGCCCGGGGGGAACGGGTTCAGCGGGCCCGGGGGAGACCCAGGTGGCGTTCGGCCACGTTGTTGCGGTTGATCTCCGTGGTTCCGCCGTAGATGGTGGTCACCGGGGCGTGGCGGGCGTCGTAGTCGATCCAGCCGTCGGCCGCTGCCCCGTCGGCGTGGAACCCTAGGAGCCCCTCGGCGCCCGCCATCTGTTGGAACCATCCCACAGCCTGCTGGTACCGCTCGGTGGCGTACAGCTTGGCCATAGATCCCTCCAGGCCGGGCAGCCCGCCTGTGGCGGCGATCCACGCCGCCCGCAGCGTCAGGAGCTGGGACACCTGGTTGGCGATGGCCGTACGGGCCATGCGTTCCCGCAGGACCGGGTCGTCCAGCATCCGTCCGCCGTCCGGGGAGGGAGCGGTGGCCGCCCAGTCCCGGACGTGGCGTAGTAGGGGAACGGCTGGGTTGGTGCCGCCCATCACCCCCCGTTCGAAGGCCAGGGCCACCCCCATGACGGTCCAGCCACCGTCGACCTCTCCGAGGCGCCACTCGTCGCCCACCCGGACCTCGTCGTAGAAGGTGGCGTTTGTGCGCTCGGTGGCCATGGTGGGTACGGGCTGGACCTCGATACCCGGGGTGTCCATAGGGACCAAGAACATGGTCAGGCCCTTGTGCTTGGGTACGTCGGGGTTGGTCCGGGTGAGCAGGATCACCCAGTCGGCCTCGTGGGCCATGGTGGTCCACATCTTCTGGCCGTTGATCACCCAGCCGTCACCCTCCCGGACGGCCCTCGTGGTGATGGCGGCCAAATCCGAACCGTGGTCGGGCTCGCTGTAGCCCAGGCAACAGTTGTAACGACCGGTCAACAGGCGGTCCAGCACCGCTTCCCGGTGGAAGTCGGTACCCACTGCGTTCACCACGCCGGCCACCAGCATGGTGACGGCCAGTCCGTCGTAGGGGGCTCCAGCCTTCTCCAACTCGTTGAACAGCACGTAGAGCTCGATGGGGTCGCGGTCGCCGTAGCCGGGGACCGCTCCGGCCAGCAGGCCAGCGTCGGCCAGTGCCCCATTGAGGTCCCTGTCGTTGAACGTGCCGGTGGAGTGCATTCGGTCGACCACTTCGGTCGTCAGATGCTTAGCCACAAATGCCCGGATCTGGTCGCGAAACTCGGTGGCTTGGGGCCCGAGGGAGAAGTCCATCAGGCGGCCGCCGGGTCGGTGAACATCCGGTCAGCCAGCCGCCGGCACTCGCGGGCCGGGTCTCCCAGCAGCAGGGCGAGGGCGCGGGCCCTGCGGAAGAACAGCTGGATGTCGTACTCCTCGCTGAAGCCGTAGCCACCGTGCACGTGGAGGCTGCGGTCGGTCGAAGTGGCCGCAGCCTCGCCAGCGACCACGAGGGCCATGGTGGCCAGGGCGCCAAAGTCGGTCACGTCGTTGGCGTCCACGTCCAGGACGCCCGACTCGCCGGCCGACGCCCGGTCACCGGCCCACGCCGCCTTAGCGGTCAGTAAGCGGGCTCCGTCCAAGAGCCCGGGCAGGTCGGCCAGGAGGTGCTGGACGGCCTGGAAGCTGCCCACCGGGCGGCCGAACTGCTCCCGTTCCTTGACGTAGGCGACGCCGAGGTCCAGGGAAGTCCGGGTGATGCCGACCAGGGTCGAGGCGGTGAGGGTCCGCCACTCGTCGAGGGCACGATCGTAGGCCGCCACCGCCTCGGGTCCCTCGGCCAGCACGGTGGCCGCGCCCACCTCCCGGTGGGCCAGGGGCAGGCAACCGTGGTTGGCCAGGGGATCCCCAGGAGGGCCGTCGACGGCTATCAGGCGGTCACCGTCTAGGGCGACTAGACGGCCGGCCACGGCTCCGGTGGGAACGGTACGGGCGGTGCCGTCCTCGACCGGACGGACAGCCAGGCCGGCGATGGCCGCACCGGACAGGACGTCGTCGTCACAGCCCCCCATGTTGGCCAAGAGGCGGGCGGTGACCTGGTGGTCGACCAGGGGCAGAGGGGCGATTCGGGCTCCGGCCTCCTCGGCCACCACGGCTAGGTCGGCCAACGAGGCCCCACCGCCTCCAAGATCGGCGTCGACGCCCATGCCGGGGGCGCCGGTCTCCATCAGTCGCTCCCAGGCTGCGGCGTCGAAGCCGACCGGCTCGGCCGCCCGGGCCCGTTCGGGTCCGGTCTCCGAGGTGAAGAAGTCGGCAAAGACGTCGCGGATCGCCTCCTGATCCTCTGTCAGGCCCAGGTCCATGTGTCGACCCTAGCGATGGCTACCGGTGGTACCGGTGGTCCGCTGGTGGGCGCCCCGGCGGGCAGGACGCCCCGTGGGTTGGGTCCCCCTGTGCCGGTCTAACGTCGGGTGAGGAAGAGGACCGGAGGAGCGACGTGGGCGGTGTGATCGAAGGGGCCGAAGGGCTGGACGTGACGCGGGACGGCGACATTGTCACCGTGACGATGAACCGTCCCGAGGTCATGAATGCCATGACCGGGTCGATGTTCAACGAGTTCGGACGGATCTTCCGGGATCTTCACGCAGACGGGACCGTGCGGGCCATCGTGTTGACTGGCGCCGGCGGCAACTTCTGCTCGGGCGCTGATGTGGGCGGTCAGTCGGAGCGGGCCAGTGGTGTGGTGGCCAGCAACCCCCTCCGTAACCTGCGCAGGATCAAGGCATCGGCCCAGGCTCTCCATGAGTGCCAGCATCCGGTTGTGGCCAAGGTGTTCGGTGTGGCTGCCGGAGCCGGCCTCAACATGGCCCTGGGGTGCGACCTTGTTTATGCAGCCGACACGGCGCGGTTCTCGGAAATTTTCGCCCGTCGCGGCCTCACTATCGACTTCGGTGGATCGTGGGTGCTGCCCAGACGGGTGGGCCTGCACCGGGCCAAGGAACTGGCCCTCCTGGCTGAGGTCATCGATGCCGCTGAAGCCGACCGCATCGGCCTGGTCAACCGGATCGTTGCCGAAGCCGACCTGGATGCCCACGTGGCTGACGTGGTGGGTCGGATCGCCGCCGGACCGCCTCTTGCTCTGTCCATGAGCAAGGCGTTGTTGAACAACGGTGGACAGACGTCTATGTCCCAGGCGCTGGAGGCCGAGGGCCAGGCCCAAGCCACCAACTTTGGTACGCAGGACACCAGGGAGGCGGCGCAGGCCTGGATCGAAAAGCGACAACCCGAATTCGAGGGGCACTAGGGGCCACTAGCCGGACCGGCCTCAAGTCGGACCCGTTACCGCCTGTGTTTGAGTGGTCAGCGAGACCGACTTGCCGTCGTCACGGGTGATCGCGGTCTGGACGACGATGGTGGTTCGCCCAACGTGGATCGGTGTGGCCACGATGGTGACGGTTCCACCGGTGACCGGACGCAGGAAGTTCGTCTTGGATTCGATAGTCGACGTTCCCGCTCCCTCCGGAAGGTTCTGTGACGCACACAGCGCCCCCACGGAATCTGCGATGGCCATGATGTAGCCACCGTGCAAGCCTCCGAACACCGTGGTCCGTTCCTCCGTCCAGTCCGCTGTGGCTTCCACCCGTTGGGGTGTGGCGCTGATGACCGACAACCCGAGCACGTCGCAGAACGGCATTATCTTCCGGA
>JAKURX010000061.1 GCA_022451505.1 Acidimicrobiales bacterium
CGCAGTGAATCTCGTCCGAGGCGATGACCACGTCGTACCGGGTGCATAGGTCCACGATCTGGACGAGCTGCGGTTCGGTGAGGACGCGGCCCGTCGGGTTGTGGGGGTGGCAGAGCACGAGGAGTCGGATTCCGGGATCGGCGGCCAGGAGGCGTTCCAGGTGGTCGAGGTCGTAGTGCCAACCGTCCTCGTCGCGGACCAGAGGCCAGTCCACCATGCGTCGCCCCGTGGTCCGGCCGATGTCGTTGAACGGGAAATAGATGGGCGGGGTGAGGACCACGGCGTCTGTGGGACCGGTGAAGGCTTCCACACTGGCCCACACCCCCTGAAGGACCGAGGCGGTAGCCACGACCAGTTCGGGGTCCGGGGTCCAACCGTGGCGCCGCGACGACCACCCGGAGAACGCCTGGGCCATGGCCCCGAAGCGGTCGTGATAGCCGGTCCCGCCCATTTCGACGATGTCGCGCAGTCGGTCAGTGATCCCGGGGAAGGGCCCGAGGTCGTGTTCGGCTACGAACGCCGGGAGCACGGACGGTGCCTCGTCCGTCCACTTGTAGCCGCCTGAGGCCACCTTCCTCGCCACGTCCACGCGGTCGAGGTCCTCTGGGCGGATCGTCACGGCGGCGATGGTAGCCCCGGGCCCTTCAAGCGGCCCGCTGCATACCCGGAGATCAGCGTGCGGTGTGGACCGGCCGACCGGCTAGGCCCAGGGCAGCCTCCATGAGCGACTCACCGAGGGTGGGGTGGGCGTGGATAGTGCCGGCCAGGTCCTCCACGGTGGCTGCGGTTTCTACGGCCAGCGCCGCCTCGCCGGCCAACTCGGCCACATGGGCGCCGACCGCCTGTACGCCGATCACTGTGCCGTCGCCGTCGGCCACCACGGTGACCGTGCCCTCTGACTGTCCAAGGGTGCGGGCCCGACCCGAGGCACTAAGCGGGAACCGGAAGGCGGCCGGTTCCAGGCCGGCGGCAATCGCCGCTTTCCGGTCCAGGCCCACCACCATCACCTGGGGGTCGCCGAACACCACCATGGGCACGCCGGCTGGATCGAAGGCCGCCGGTCGGTCACAGGCGGCGTCGGCGGCTACCTCGGCCTCCGCGGTGGCCTTGTGAGCCAGCGCCGGTCCTGGCGTCAGGTCACCGATGGCAAACACGTTTCCCGCCGCCCTCCGGTCGGCGGTCACCTGAACCAGGCCACTACTGGTAATGGTCGCTCCGGCCATGTCGAGGGCCACCGTGTCGGAGTTGGGACGGCGCCCGACCACCACGCCGATCCGGTCGGCGGGCAGCCCCACCTCTCCGTCCGGACCGACGACGACTAGGCCGTGTTCGTCAGTGCCGACGGCCCGGTGAGAGAGGCACAGTCCGACTCCTAGGCGACGCAGGCCGCGGTTGACCTGTCGACCGATCCGGGTATCAAAGCCGGGCAGGATCTGGTCCTCGGCCTCCACAATTGTCACTTCGCTCCCCAGTTTGGCGAAAGCACAGCCCAACTCAACCCCGACGTAACCCCCGCCCACCAGGACCAGGCGTTCGGGGAGCCGGTCGGTGAAGAGCAACTCTTCAGAGCCGACGACCCGCTCGCCGTCAGGAGGCAGGTCGGGTAGTTCCACGGGCCGGGAGCCAGTGGCCACGATGGCGTGGCGGTGTTCCAGGAACTCGACCGTGTCGCCGTGTTCGACAGCCACACGGTCGGGCCGGGAAAACCGGGCGTGGCCGTCCAGCACCCGGACCCCGGCGTCGGCCAGCAGGCGCGACACCCCGTTGGTCAGGTCGCCGACCACCGCGCTCAGGTGCTCCCGGACGCGGGCCATGTCCACGCTCGTCGTAACGTCGACCCCCCAGGGTCGGACCCGGTCCCCGAGAGCGTGGGCCTCGGCCACCTCGATGAGGGCCTTGGACGGGATGCACCCCACGTTCAGGCAGGTTCCGCCCACCGCATGACGCTCCACCAGGGTTACCGAACGGCCCAGTCGGGCACCGTGGAGGGCTGCCGCGTACCCGCCGGGCCCGCCTCCGATTACCAGCAGGTCGACGGGAGTGGCTACCTCGCCGACGACCATGACTGTCAGTCTCCGACGAGCAGGTGGAGGGGTTCGATCAGGTCGTCGACCACGGCTCGTCGAAACGCTTCAGCCAGGTCGCCGTCGATGAGGCGGTGGTCGGCTCCCAGCACCACGGGAAGGGTCGGTCGGGCCACCACCGCACCGTCCACGGCGACCGGCCGCTCGGCCACCGACCCGAGGCCCAGGATGGCCCCCTGTCCGGGTGGGATGATCGGGGTGGCGAAGCGGCCGCCCAGCGACCCGTAGTTGGTGATGGTGAACGTGGCCCCCGACAGGTCAGCCGCCGATAGGTCGTCGGCTCGGGCGCGGCCGGCCACCTCGGTTATGGCTTGCGCCATGGCGAACAGGTCCAGGTTGTCGGCGTCGCGGACCACGGGGACGATTAGCCCCCGCTGGGTGGCCACAGCGATTCCCAGGTTGACCGAGTCGGGAATCACGATGGTGTCCGCCGGGTCTCCCTCGAGGTGCCCGTTGACCATCGGGAACCGTCGCAGCGCCCGGGCCGTCGCCACAGCGGCCACCACCAGGTGGGTGACCGCGTCGGCGCCCTGTCGGTCCATGGACCGGATGCGGTTGCGGAAGTCGACTAGGAGGGAGGCGTCGACTTCGTCCATGGTGTGGATGTGGGGGATCTCGGACCACGACCGGGCCATGTTGCGGGCCACCACACCACGGATGCCGCGGAGGTCGTGGCGTCCTGCTTCCATCTGGCCCAGTTCAGAGTGGATCGGGGAGATGGGAGATCGGCTCACGGGCTTTAGGGGCTCGGTGGCCGACAGTCCTCCCAGGGTGGCCGCTGCTCGGACGTCGTCAGCGGAGATCCGCCCGCCGGGTCCCGATCCCCGGAGGGCGGCTAGGTCCACACCAACTTCCAGGGCCAGTCGCCGGGTGGCCGGCGAGGCCTTGACGCGACCTCCGGTCGGAGTCGTCGTCGGCTGCGGGGTTGCAGGTACCTCAGTGATGTCGGCCTCCGTGGTGTCGGATGTGTCGGCGGGCCGGAGAGCGTCCTGGCCACCATCCGATCCGTCGTCGATCTCGATTAGGACCTCACCGACCTGGATCCTCTCGCCTTCTGCGGCTCCCAACCGGAGGACGGTGCCGGCTACCGGGGACGGGAGTTCGGAACTGGCCTTGTCGGTCAGCACCTCCACCAGGGGCTGGTCGCGGGCCACCACGTCACCTACGGCCACCAGCCACTCCACGACCTCGGCTTCCTCGAGGCCTTCGCCGATGTCGGGGAGGAGGAACCGGTGGGCCACGTCGTCGGTCCGGTCAGGCCGTCTCGAGCGTGCGACGCACCGCGGCGGTGATCCGGGCCTCGTCGGGCACGAAGGCGTCCTCCACCATCCCGACCGGGTAGGGCACGTCCAAACCTGAGACGCGTACCACCGGGGCCTCCAACGACCAGAAGCACTCCTCGACGACGGTGGCCACCACCTCGCCGGCGAAGCCGCCGGTCTGGGACGCCTCCTCCACGACCACGACCCGGCCGCAGTGGTCCACGGCTGCCGCGATGGCAGCTAGGTCAAGGGGCGCCAGGCAACGGAGGTCCAGTACGGCCACCGAGAGTCCCTCGTCGGCCAGAGCGTCAGATACCCGGCAGGCCATCTCGACCAGATAGCTCCAGGCGATAATCACCAGGTCGTCTCCCCGACGGGCCATTCGGGCCTCGCCCAGCGGGACGAGATGCTCACCGTCGGGGACGTCGCCCCTGATCCCCCGGTAGCCGCGCAGTGGTTCCAAGAACAGCACCGGGTCGGGGTCGCGGATCGACGAGGACAGCAGGCCCTTGGCGTCGGAGGCGGTGGCTGGCATCACGACCTTCAGTCCCGGGACATTGGCCAACTGGCCCTCCAGGGAGTCGGAGTGAAGCTCGGGGGTCCGGACGCCACCGCCGAACGGCGAGCGGATGGTGATGGCTGGCTCGAAGCGTCCCTGGCTGCGGTACCGGAGCCGGGCCACCTGGCCCGCCACCTGGTGCATGGCCTGGTAGGAGAAACCCAAAAACTGGATCTCGGCCACCGGGACGAGGCCGGACATGGCCAGACCGACGGCCGCCCCGACGATCACCCCCTCGGAGAGCGGAGTGTCGACCACCCGGTCCTCGCCGAACTTCTCGAACAGGCCTTCGGTAGCCCGGAATACCCCGCCGTTACGGGCCACGTCCTGGCCTAGGACGACCACCCGGTCGTCCCGCGCCATCTCGAGGTGAAGGGCCTCGTTGACGGCCTGGAGCATGGTCAGGTCGGTGGTGCCGCTCACGACTCAGCTCCCTCGGGGTCGAGCAGGAGGGCGCGTTGACGAGCTAGTCGCTGGCTATCCACGGTCGTGCAGTGGTCGAGGACGGCGTCGGGGGCGATTGGGGTAGTTCGGGCCCGGTCGAACGCCTCGTCGAATCGAGCCAGGGCCGCGGCCTCGGTGGCCGTATGGGCCTCGTCGTCCCACAGACCCCGCTCGACGAGGTGGACCCGGAGGCGCTCGGTGGGATCGTTCCGCCGGGCCTCTTCGAGTTCCTCGGCCGGGACGTATCGGGTGGGATCGTCGGCCGTGGTGTGGGCGCCGAGGCGGTACAGGAGGGCCTCGATGAGCGTGGGGCCTTGGCCGGCTAGGGCCCGGGTCCGAGCCTCGTCCACGGCGTCGTACATGGCGGCTGCGTCGTTGCCGTCCACGGTAAGGCCAGGCATCCCGAAGGCGGCAGCCTTGGCGGCGATGGTCTCGGCAGCCGTCTGCTGGTGCAACGGAGTGGAGATGGCCCACTGGTTGTTGATGCACAGGAAGATCACCGGCACGCCCAGAACGCCGGCCAGGTTCCCGGCCTCGTAAAAGTCCCCCTCGGAACTGGAGCCGTCCCCGAAGAACACGGTGACCACGCCGGGCTGGTTCTGCAGGGTCATGCCCCAGGCCAAGCCGACAGCGTGGGGAATCTGGGTGGCCAGCGAGATCTGGAGGGGTGCGACCCGAACCGCCGGAGGCAGGTGGCTTCCGGCCGGGTGGCCGACGTTGTAGAGCAGGTAGCGGTCTAGGACCTCCGCGCCGAAGCGCTGGAGGGCTAACGGCTCCCGGTACTGGGGGAAGATCCAGTCCTGTTCCGGATCCAGGGCATGGGCGGTGGCGGCGATGGCGGCCTCGTGGCCGTCGATGGGGGCCAGCGTGCCGACCTGCCCCTGGCGTTGCAGGTTCCAGAGCCGTCGGGCCTGAACCCGAGCGCCGACCATGTCCACGAGAATTGCCCGGAGCTGGTCGTCGGACGGTTGCGCCACGTTGGCGACCCTACCGGCCGGTCCCCACGTAGGTCAGGCGTCACAGGTGCCCGAAGTCACCGCAACGAGGCCGATTCACAGGGTTACCGGATGGTAGTTTCCATCTGGTAACGGCTTCTGACCCCTCCCAGAGCCGACATAACCTCCGGCCGGAAACCCCCCCCGGTTCCGAAAGCCGAGAGTGACCGTACGCCCCGCCTGCCCGGTGGGGCGTGCGACGTTTTTCGGTGTCTACCATCCAGCGGTCCGACCGACCGACGAGGAAGGCGGACGACAGGCGTCAAGGAGCGTCGACGAGGAGGATCTATGGCCACCAACCGCCGAGACCTGATCCGCATGACCGATGTCGAGTTGGCGACGTTCATTGAGGAGCAAAAGAGCCTCCAGGTGGCCTGCCACGAGAGGGACGGTTCAATCCACCTGTCCACCCTCTGGTTCGCTGTGGTCGACGAGCTGCTGGCTTTCGGGACCTACAGCAAGTCGCAGAAAATCCTGAACCTCCAACGGGACGACCGGATCACCGTGCTCCTCGAGGACGGCGAGACTTACGAGACGCTGCGCGGTGTGATGGTCAAGGGGCGGGCTGTCCTCCGCGGCCAGGACAACCCCGACGGAGTGCGGGAGGTGGCCCGTGCCGTCATGCGACGCAACCAACCCGAGATTCCAGAGGAGTTCTTCGAAGAGGCCTCGGAGGTCTGGGCCGCCAAGCGCACAGCGGTCCTGATCCGGCCGGAGAAGGTCGTCAGTTGGGACCACACGAAACTGGACGGGGTCTACTGACCGGTTCCAAACTCCCAACCACCCTCCCGGCCGAGCCTCCTGAGGTTCCGCCTAGCATGACGGCTATGGATGCCCTCTTCGCCGTGCAGGACGAGGACATCATCCGGGGCCAACTGGATTACCGCCGTACTCACCTTTCGGAGCGTCAGGACGTGGTGACCGCTGAAGTCGAGCGAGATGAGACGACGACGGCAATCGCAGGACTGGAACTAGAGCGGCTGGAGCACTCTCGTCGACAGAACCGCCTGGAGGGCGAGGTGGTGGCGATCGAGGCCCGACTAGCTGAGTTGGACAAGAAACTCTATGGCTCCGCAATCACCTCAGCCCGGGAGGCGACCAGCCTCCAGGACGAGATCGGTCACCTGCGGCGGCGCCAGGACGACCTCGAGGGCTCTGTTCTGGAGCTCATGGAGGTCCTCGAACCTATGGAGCAGGAGTTGGCCCGACTGGCCGACCAGGCAACGGCCGGGGACGCTGCCATCCACGCCGCCCAGACGTCCCTGGCTGAGGCCGAGGCAGCCGTGGACGGAGAGCTCTACGAGTCGGCCTCTCGCCGAGAATTGGCCCTTCCCCAGGTCCCCGCCGACGTGCTGACCCGCTACGAGGGAAGCCGGGCCTCGTTTGGTTCAAGCACCGTGGTCCGGTTCTCCGGATCTGACTGCAGTGGATGCCCATACTCCATGCCAGCCGTGGAGGCCGACCGCGTGCGGAGCCTGACCGCCGGGACGCTGGCCGATTGCAGCGAGTGCGGCCGACTCGTCGTCCGCTGACCCGGCCAGTCCACCGTGTTTCTCTGGTTCGTCGTCGGCTCCGTGGTGGCCGTGGTCCTCGTCTTCGACAGCCCGTCCATGGACGTCCGGCTGGTGGCCCTGGGAGCCGTTCTCCCCGTGGCCGAAGCCCTGGTCGGGGGTCCCTGGCTCCTCCACACGCCGATCCTGGGCGTAGTGGGGCTGGCCGTCGTGATGCTGGTGGCCCGGGGCCACCGCCTGGTCCAGCGAAGGTGGTTGGGGGTTCCCATCGGGCTACTGGGTCACCAGGTGCTGGACGGCACGTGGGCTGACACCCGTGTGTTCTGGTGGCCGGCCACCGGGTTCGACGCTCTGGGGGGATCGCGGGTACCGGAGTTCGGTCGAGGGGCGGGAGGCCTCCTGTTAGAGGCAGGCGGCCTCCTGTTGGGAGCCTGGGCCTGGCGCCGGTACCGATTAGCTGATCCCGACCGCCGGTCGGCGCTACTACGGACTGGTCGCCTCAACGCCGCGGAGATCACCTGATGCTCTACGTGGTTCGACACGGACGGACGGCGGCCAACGCCTCCGGCCTTCTCCTAGGCCACCTCGACCCCGATCTGGATGACCTCGGAATGCGGCAGGCCCGATCGCTAGCCGCTGCCCTCGGCCCGGTCGATCGGGTTGTGTCCAGCCCGTTGGCCCGAACCCGTCAGACCGCCGAGGCCTTCGGGATAGAGGTCGACGTGGATGACCGGTGGATTGAGATGAACTACGGCGAGTTCGACGGCCGTCCGGTGGCAGAGGTCCCCGCTGAGACGTGGGCCGCGTGGCGTGCTGACCTGGACTGGGCTCCACCGGGCGGCGAGTCGCACCGGGACCTGGGAATCCGGGTCAGGGCTGCCATGGAAGACCTGTTCGACGCCTCGAGGACCTCGGACGTCGCGGTAGTCACCCACGTCTCCCCGGTGAAAGCCGCGCTGGCCTGGACCCTGGGGGTTGGTGACGAACTGGCCTGGCGGACCTATGTGGCGCCGGCCTCCGTGATGGTCGTCGGGGCTGGGCCCGCCGGACCATCGCTTCGTAACTTCAACGACGTCGCCCATCTCGCCGAAGGGTGAGCCAACTCAGGGCAGGAGCTCTCCGGCGTCCAGGTCATGGATCGCCGCCACCACCCGGTCCAGCATCTGGCCGACCAACTCCACGGCCCGGTCGTTAACCAGTTCCACGCTGCCCCCGGCCTGAATGGGATAACAAAGGCAGAACAGGGCCGTCCGCCGGTAGTCCTCTAGAAGCTGGTTGACCGGGTAGTCGATTCCCGAGTCGGCCAAGGTGTCCCGATAGGCCTCCAGGAGCCGTTCCTCGTGGGCCCGCCGGTCCTCGGTGGTGAGACTCTGGCTGAGGAAATACCCGAGGTCGTAGGCGCCGACCGTACGGACGCAGATCTGCCAGTCGATGGCCACCACCTCAGGACCCGGCCGAAAGAACAAGTTGTCCAACCGGAAGTCCCCGTGAGCCAGGGTGGTCTGTCGCTCCGGGAAGGTCATCATCTCCTCGACGACAAGGGGAAACCGTTCCCCGATAGCCCGGATCCGATCGTCCACCCGGTCCCCGAACGAGGCCAGGAACGGCTCCCAGGCCGTCGAGACGCCTTGCTGGACCCCCTGGGGCATCGGGGGGTCCCACCCGAACGGCACCCAGGACAACTCGTCGGTGAACAGCGGAGACTCCCAGAACTCGGCATGGTGGCCGGCGATTGCGCGGACCGCCGTCTCGGCAACCTCGACCGGGCAGCCGTCCAGCTGACTGTGTACCTCGGCATCGCCGAGGTCCTCGAGCAGCAGCACGAAGTCGTCGGTCTCCGGATCGTGGGCCGATGCCAGGCAACGGGGTGTAGCCAGCGGACTCCGGGCGGCCGCCGTTCGGTAGAACTCGACCTCCTTGCCGTAGAACTGGAAGGTCCGGGCCACGAACCTTGTCATTTCGTGCTCCACGGGGGTCTTCAGCACGACCGTTTCCGGTCCCGGCTTGCCGTCATAGTTCGGCCGTAACCGGTGAAGGATGCCCATGAGACCCACACCCTGGCCGATCAGTTCCGACGAGAAACTGGCCACCGTGCCGTCGCCCAGGGCACCGGCGTCCCGCAGCGAGGCTGTTAGCCAGTCAGCGGTGACGTCGTCGACGGTCGTTGGAATTCCGTGTCCAGCCATGGCGTCCCCCGGTGCTCGGTGGTGCGCCCGGTGGAGACGCTCCGGCTAACGAAGGTACCAGCCAGTCCGATGGCGATCAGTCGTGATCGTCGAGGTTGCCCGAGCTGGGTGGTTGGAAACCCTCGGGCCAGGTCGTCGTTTCGTCGTGGCGGATCCCGTCCAGGGACACCCCATCCATCTGGGCTCCGGTCAGGTCCGCCCCCACCAGATCGGCGAGGCTCAGGTCGGCGTCGATAAGCGAGGTTCCCCGCAGGATGGCTCCGGACAGGTTGGCCGCCCGGATCGTGGCTCCGTTCAGGATGGCCCCCCGGAGGTCGACGCCCCCGGCGAAGGTCCCAGTGAGATCGGTGTCGCGCATGCAGGTGCGAGTCAACGACGCGCCGGCCAGCGTGGCGGCACCGAGGAGGGCGCCGGTGAGGTCGGCGGCGGTGAGCCACGCCCCTCCCAGGTCGGTACTCCGGAGGTCCGTTCCTCCCAGTCGGGCGTTTCCTAGCCACGCCCGGCTGAGGACGGCGCCCCCAAAGCGGGCATCGGTCAGGTCGGCGTTCCACAGGTTGGCGTGGTGCAAGTCCGCGTCAGCGAACACGGTTGCTCGGCAGATGGCATGCCGGAGGTCAGCGCCCACTAGCCGGGCGTCAGAGAGGTCCGATCCGCTCAGGACGGCCCCGCCCAACCAGGATCCGCTGAGGTCGACAGACCGGAGGTCGGCATCGGTGAGGTCGGCTCCCGCCAGGTCGGCTCCGATTTCGAGCTCGTATCCTCGGACCTTCATCGGATCGAGGCTAGGGCAGGAAGCCTGTCGCCGTGTCCGAGCGCCGGTCCGAGGTGGGTCCCGTACCCGTGATCGGGCAGCATTCCTCGGTGACTGTCCTACTGGCTGCCGCGTCGGCTGTCTTCTTCGGTGTCGGCGACCTCCTGGGGGGTATCGCCATCCGCCGCTCGGGCCGCCCCGGTGCGGCAGTCTCGGTGGCCATGACGGCCACCGCGGTCGGAGCGGTGGTCGTCGGGTTGGTCCTGGTGGTGCGGCCACCAGAGGCGGTGAGCGTGGCCGACGTGATATGGCCGGTGATGGCCGGCCTGTTGATGGCCGCCACCCGGCCGTTGCTCTACCTCGGCATGGCCCGTGGCCCAGTCGCCGTCTTCGCTCCCGGCTACGGGCTGACCATGATCGCAGTGCCCGCACTCGTGGGTCCGTTCATCGGTCAGCACCTGACCGGCATCGAGGTGCTCGGGGTGCTACTGGCCGTTATCCCCGTCGTGCTTCTATCAGGGGAGGGCAGGCTCCCCCGGATTGGCGACATCGTCCGGAGCCGGGTGGTGGGCATGGCGATGGCGGTGGGATGCAGCATCGGTATGGCCGGGATCCTCCTCACCCAGGCTGATCCGGCCGCCGGCGAGGTACCGGCCCTGCTGGTCCTGTTGACGGGCCTGGTGGTTTTGTCGACCTTTGCCCGGGTCCGGTCGGGATCAGTGTGGCCGGATCCGATAGTTCGACGGTTCGGGCTGGTGCTCGGCTTCACCAGTGGCACCGCTTTCGTGCTCAGCACGGCGGCCTACCTTCGGGGATCGGCGGCCGTGGTGACGG
>JAKURX010000062.1 GCA_022451505.1 Acidimicrobiales bacterium
CTGTGAACGGCTCGTCCCGGTCGATGCCCACGCAGAAGGCGCGTTCGCCCGCCCCGGTCAGCACGACCACCCGGACCGCATCGTCGGTGCGCAGCGACCGCCACAGGTCCTGGCATTCCTCCTGCATCAAAGCGGTGAAGGCGTTGTGGGCCTCCGGCCGGTTCAGGGTCACCCAGGCCACGTGGTCGCGTTCCTCGTAGGAGAGGGTTTCGTAGTCGGCCATCGTCGGCGCCTCCGGTGTCCATTGGGGCGGTCTCTCTGGCCAGATGGTAGGTCGAGACGATCTTTCGGGTAGTCGTCGGACCATCCACCCGGCCGGGCCGGTGGATTCGGTCGCCGGTACCCTAGAAACGGGTCGAGACCGTCCGCCGTCTTCCCCGTCCGGGAGGGGCCATGAGCGAAGAGTTGGAATACCGGCCCTTTGACTGCGACAACCACTACTACGAGGGTCCCGATGCCTTCACCCGTCACGTGCCGGCCGCCATGCAGCCGCGGGTGGTCCAGTGGGTGGAGGTGGACGGACGGCGACACCACCTGGTCGGCGGCAGGCTCAGCCGGGCCGTGGTGAACCCGACGTGGAATCCAATCGCCAAGCCCGGAGCGCTCCACCGGTACTTCCGAGGCAATCCGGACGGCAAGATCCCCATGGAGTACCTGGAGGACCGAGAACAACTACCTACCGCCTACGTCGAACGTGACGCCCGGGTCGAACGGATCGAATCCCAGGGCCTCGAGGCGGTGTGGTTGTTTCCCACCCTCGGCGTGCTCTACGAGGAACTTCTCAAACATGACGTCGAGGCCGTGGTGGCCCTCATGCGGGGGTTCAACCGTTGGCTGGACGAAGACTGGGGTTTCGACTACCGGGACCGGATCTACGCCGCCCCGTACCTTTCACTGGCCGATGTCGACGAGGCGGTGATCGAACTGGAGTGGTGCCTCGACCGGGGGGCCCGCCTGATCGTCATGCGACCCGCCGCGGCATGGACCGCCGATGGGCCGAGGTCGCCCGGGCACTCGGCGTTCGACCCGTTCTGGGCACGGGTAAACGAGGCAGGGATCACCGTCGTCGCTCACGCCGGCGATAGCGGCTACACGACACATGGGTACGCCGGAGGAGGGGGCTTCGGGCTGAACATGAAAGGTCGCTACCGGCCTTCAATTAAGGCGTTCAACATCGAGCGGGCCGCGCACGACTGGCTGATCACCATGTCCCTGGAGCAGATGTACACCCGGTTCCCGGGCCTTCGGGTCGTCTCGGTGGAGAACGGGTCGGACTACCTGGCCCTCCTCCTCCGAAAGCTCAGTCAACAGGCCTCGAGGGCGCCGGGATGGTTCGACGACGACCCGGTTGAGCTGTTTCGTCGGCACGTCTGGATGAACCCCTTCTGGGAGGACGACGTGTACGAGCTGGTAGAGCTCATGGGGGCGGACCACGTGGTGTTCGGTTCGGACTGGCCCCACATCGAGGGGCTGCCTAGCCCGCTGGACTACCTGGCCGAGGTCGAGGACTTGGACTACGGCGACCGGCGGCTAGTGATGCGAGACAACACGCGGTCGCTCACCGAGTTGCGGCCAGCCTAAGACGACCGACGGAGGACAAACCGTGGCCGAATGGGATCCGGAATTAGCCGAGCTGAGCGACCGGGAGACGCTGGTCGAGCGGATGGGCGGCGAGGAAAAGGTCGCCCGACAGCACGAACGGGGCAAGATGGACGTGCGCCAGCGCATAGATGCCCTGGTCGATGAGGGGTCGTTCCACGAAATTGGCAAGATTGCCGGCAGCCCCACCTACGACGACGAGGGTGCCCTGGTCGACTTGCGGGCAGCCAACTTCCTGTTCGGCCGGGCCCGCCTGGACGGCCGCACGGTGGTGGTGGCCGCCGATGACTTCACAGTGCGCGGTGGCGCGGCCGATGCGGCGATCGTCGGCAAGCAGGTGGCCGCCGAGAAGATGGCCGGCGAACTG
The DNA here is from genome assembly GCA_022451505.1 of Acidimicrobiales bacterium. Taxonomy (GTDB): domain Bacteria; phylum Actinomycetota; class Acidimicrobiia; order Acidimicrobiales; family MedAcidi-G1; genus UBA9410. Next base: position 1,967 of record JAKURX010000062.1, read on the forward strand.
CGGCTCCCCATCGTGCGCCTCATCGACGGCACGGGAGGAGGAGGGTCGGTGCGGACCCTGGACTCGGACCCGTCCAAGAAAGTCTCGGACGGTGACGGAGGATACGGCCGCGGTGCCCGCACCTACGTGCCTCTGAACCCGGGCTGGGAGCACGTGGTGACCAACCTGGCCACCGTGCCGACCGTGGCCCTGTGTCTGGGATCGGTGGCTGGCCTGGGCGCGGCCCGGGCGGTGACCAGTCACTATTCGATGATGGTGAAGGGGATGTCTCACCTCTTTGTCGCCGGTCCACCTGTGGTCAACCGTTTGGGTGCCGAACAGGTCGACAGGGAGGACCTCGGAGGCAGCCGGATCCACACCCGGAACGGAGCGGTCGACGACGAGGTCGACTCCGAGGCCGAGGCTTTCGAGAGGACCCGTCGGTTCCTTTCGTACCTGCCGCCCTCGGTATACGAGGTGGCTGAGCGGGGACCGACTACCGACGACCCAGATCGCACCGACGACTCCCTGGCTGATCTGGTGCCCCGGGACCGCCGGCAGGTGTACCGGATGCGGGCGATCATCGACTCGGTAGTCGACGATGGTTCGTTCTTCGAGATGGGGAAGGCCTTCGGCCGCTCCGCCATTTGTGGGTTGGCTCGCTTGGACGGGTGGCCAGTGGCCCTGATGGCCGGGGACCCCTATCACTACGGCGGAGGCTGGACGGCCGACTCGTCGCAGAAGGTCTGCCGGTTCGTGGACCTGGCCGAGACGTTCCACCTGCCGGTCGTCCACCTGGTGGACAACCCGGGGTTTGTGATCGGGACGGAGGCTGAAGAGCAGGCCACTATCCGTCATGGGGCCCGGGCGCTGGCCGCCGTGTACCAGGCCACCGTGCCATGGTGCTCGATCCTGGTCCGCAAAGCGTTCGGGGTGGCCGGCGCCGCCCACTCACCGGGACACCGGTTCCAGTACCGATACGCGTGGCCGTCCGGCGACTGGGGCTCGCTGCCCGTCGAGGGTGGGGTGGAGGCCGCCTACCGGGCCGACCTGGAGGCCTCCGACGATCCCGAAGCTCTGCTGGAGGAGATTACCGAGCGCCTGAACAGCGTTCGATCGCCGTTCCGGACCGCCGAGGCATTCCTGGTCGAGGAGATCATCGACCCTCGCGACACCCGTCCCTTACTGTGCGAGTTTGCCAACCTGGCGGCGCCGCTACGTAGCCCAGGTCCGACCAGCTTCGCTTATCGGCCCTGACCAGTCCGGCCCTCAGGCCGTCTCGACGACGGCCACCGGATCGTCCTCGGAGACCCGGTCGCCTTCGGAGACCAGGATGGCGGTCACCGTCCCGGCCCGGGTCGACTCGACGGGGATCTCGGTCTTCATGGACTCCACGACAACCACGGGATCCCCAGGTGCCACCGTGGTCCCGACATCGGCCACCACCTTCCAGACCACGCCGGTAACTGGGGACTCCAACTCGATGCTGAGCACGCCCCGAGTCCATCAGGCCTGGAGCGGGCATGCCACGATGGCCGATGTGGCGACCGACGCCGACCCGTGTCCCACGGCATCTGGACCCGAGTCTGCTGACCGGTGTCGGGTCGGTTTAGGACCCGGTGGTTAACGGGATCGAGTCGCCGTCGGCCGTCCGGGCGTGAATGTCGGTGCAGCCCAAGCTCCGCATCAGGACCAGGGCCACGGCGGCGGCCACCATCCGGATGGGCCGGGTGGTGGCCGTCTCTTCCTCGGCCCACACGTCGAACCTGTAGATGGCGCCCGTAGACGGGCGTAGCAGCCAGGCGTGGGACTGCCCGTCGCACGTCCGGATCACGGCGATATCACCGGGGAGGCCCAGCTGGTAGTGGGCTCCCTCGTGGACCAACACCGGCCCGTCGTCGGTGACCAGCACCGGCGGTGACGGGGGAGGTTGCTCCTCGTTGGCCACCTGGAGTACCACGAACAGTCCGGCGGCTAGGGCGACACAGGCCACGGCGGCGAGCCATCGGCCGATTCCGCTGGGGGCCGACAGGATTCGGTTCCTGAGTTCCCGCTCCGCGGCTCCTTCGTCCACCGAAATAGGGGGTTCCGCTCCCTCGGGTCGATTCGGTGTTCCCAGCGAGGCCGGTTCGCCGGAGGCATGGCCCCGGAAGATGTAGCGGTGGCGGGACACGGCGGCGACCATACCGCCGTCTGCCCTCGACCCTCCAGCGCCGTCCACGCCACCACCACACCGGAATACGGGGGCCGAAAGGAATGTAGAATCACCGAGATGACAGAAGGGGACGCTGGAATGGCCGGAGGGCCGGTGTGGATGAGCACCGAGGACGCCGCCCGGCGCCTCGGGGTGGCCACCAAGACCGTCTACCGGTTCATCGACCGGGGCGAACTACCCGCCTACCGGATCGGCCGGGTCATCCGGCTCAAGGAGGCCGACGTCGAGGCCTACGAGGCGTCCTGCCAGATCGAACCGGGGAGCCTGGCCCACCTCCACCGTGACTGATCGGCCCCGCAGGGAATTACTCCTACGACGATAGGGTAAATCCCGGTCGGAGCCCGATTCCGACCGACATCCGCCCACCCGCCTTAGTTGTCCGACGCCCAGCAGGGACGTCGGTGAGGTACCGCCCTGAACGCCTTCTCCGCTGAGGTCTCGGCCGGACTCCCCGGACCGGAATGGCTGGCCCAGGTCCGCCGGACCGCGCTGAGCCGCCTGTCCGACGTCGAGCTCCCTAGCACCGACGAGGAGGTCTGGCGCTACTCGCGTATCGGCGAGTTGGACCTCGATCGATACACGCCGCTGAAGCGGCAGCGGGCCGTGGACACCGTCGTGGAGCGGGACCTGGCTGCATTCGGACCGATGTCGGCTGTGGTCGTGGTCCGGAACGGCTGGGTGGTCGAGGTCACCCTAAACGCAGAGGCGGCCGACGCCGGCGTAACAGTCGGTCCGATCGCCGACCTGGACGACGGTGCCGACCACCTAGGGGCGGCACTGGATGTGCCAGTGGACCTGTTCGGCCACCTGAACCGGGCCTTCGGGCCCGAGCCGGTGGCCGTGGTCGTCCCCGACGGTGTCCGCCTCGAGGACCCAGTGGTCGTGGTGGCGCTAACCGACGCCGACGACGCTGCGGTGTTCTCCCGGGTGATCATCCGGATCGGTGACGACGCTGCGGCCACTGTGGTCGAGCTCCACACGTCGACCGAGGTCGGGTCCCTGGTGGTACCGGTCCTGGAGGCCACCGTGGGAAGCCACGGCTACCTCCGTCACGCCGTGGTCCAGGAAATGGGCCCCCGGGTTTGGCAACTGGCCCACCAGGCCTTCCGGGTGGACCAATCGGGCACTGTGGAGACGTTCGCTGTGGCTCTCGGTGGCGATTACGCCCGGACCCGGGTGGATTGCCGCCTGGCCGGTCGCGGTGCCGAAGGTCGCCTGGCTGCCGCCTACTACGGAGAGGACGACCAGATGCTCGACTTCCGAACCTTCCAGGACCATGCGGCGCCCGATACGACCAGCGAGCTGACCTTCAAGGGTGCAGTGGACGGGTCGTCTCGGTCCGTGTACACGGGCCTCATCCGGGTGAGGCCCGAAGCGGTGCGGACGAGCGCCCACCAGACCAACCGCAATGTAAAGCTCTCATCGAACGCTTGGGCGAAGAGCGTGCCCAACCTGGAGATCGAAACCGACGACGTAGTGTGCAGCCACGCCTCCACTGTGTCGCCGGTCGATGAGGACCAGCGGTTCTTTTTGGAGAGCCGGGGCATCCCGACCGGGGTGGCGGAACGCCTCCTACTAGAGGGCTTCTTCGCAGATGTAGCCGCTGCCGCGCCGCATCCCGCAGTGTCCGAGACGCTGCGTGAGGCGTTGGCCGAACGTCTAGACCGCCGGACGGCCGGCGAGAAGAACGCATCATGACCGGCGTGCGGGTGTGTGGCTGGGGGGAACTGGACGACGGAGCCGCACGCCGTGTCATCGTGGATGGCCGGCCGGTAGCTCTTGTGCGCCTAGGCGACCGGGTGCACGCCATCGACGACACGTGCAGCCACGCCGAGGTGTCCCTAGCCGAGGGCGAGGTAGACGCCGAGGAGTGCGCCCTCGAATGCTGGAAGCACGGCAGCCTGTTCGACCTAGAGACGGGGGAGGCCCTGACGCTGCCCGCCCTCAAGCCGGTAGCCGTCCATTCGGCCGTGGTCGACGGTGATGACGTCCTGGTCGAGCTGGCTCCGGAGCTCGGGCAGTGAGCGAGCGGGTGTTGCGGATCGAGGGGCTGTCGGCCCGGGTGGGTGCGACCGAGATCCTCCACAGGATTGACCTGGAGATCCGCCCAGGTGAGGTCCACGCCGTGATGGGGCCCAACGGCTCGGGCAAGTCGACCCTGTCCCACGTCCTGATGGGCCGGCCGGGATACGAGGTGACCGAGGGGCTGGTGACCTTGGACGGGGTCGACCTGCTGGGCCTACCCACCTAGGAACGGGCCCGAGCCGGGCTGTTTCTAGCCCTCCAGCACCCAACCGAAGTGCCCGGGGTGAGCCTGGAGTCGGTGGTGACCGAGTCGGCGAGGGCTGCTGGCCGCAGCACCGAGGGAGTCAACGAAGTCCTGGTTGCGGAGGCAATCCGTATCGGCTTTGACGATCGATTCCTGGCCCGACCGGTCAACGTGGATCTTTCTGGCGGCGAGAAAAAGCGAAACGAGGCCCTGATGATGGGGGCGCTCAGACCGAAGTACGCCGTGCTGGACGAGATCGACTCGGGCCTTGACGTGGACGCCTTGGCCGCTGTATCCCGGCGGATCCAGGAGGCCACCGAGGAGGACGGTTTGGGAGTGCTGGCCATCACCCACTTCAGCCGGCTGCTGGAGGTGCTAGAGCCCGACCGGGTTCATGTCCTGGCCCGGGGCCGGATCCACACCAGCGGCGGACCCGAGCTGGCCGAGCGACTGGAAGCCGAGGGCTACGTCGGCGTGCTGGGCGAGGCCGGGACGCCGGTTGACCTGCCGCTCGGCATCACCCACCAGGCGGGGTTCGGCGACGATCCTTTCGCCGATTCGTTGGCCTGAGCGCACCGACCGGGGCTCTAACCGTGACCGACCGCACTCTCCTCACCAACGACGAGCGGGCCGACCTGGCGATCCGGCTGCCTGGCTGGCAGGTGGACGGCGACCATCTCCGATGCTCCTGGGCGTTTACCGACTTCGCCGAGGCCTTCGCCTTCATGACCCAGGTGGCCGATATTGCCGAGGCGCTCCAACACCATCCCGACTGGTCCAACTCGTGGAACCGGGTAGAGATCGCCGTGACCACTCACAGCAACGGCGGTCTGACACGCCTCGACCTGGCCTTCGCCGAGGCGGTCGACGCGCTTCTCTGAGGTCGAACTCCGGGGCAGGGCTTCGGCGGAGACCTCTCCGCCAATCCGCCAGAGCGGATCCGTGGTTAGCCCACCTGATGACGAGCAGAGTACGACCAAGAAGAGATGGTCAGCGGCCTACGGTCAGGCGTCGACTTGCTCCAGTGCCTGGTCCAGGGTGTTCCACCCCAAAGTGGCGCACTTGATGCGCACCGGGAACTTCACCACGCCCCGCAGGGCCTCCAGGTCGCCTAGGCCGGACGGGCCTGGACGCTGGTCGGATGGGCCTGTCTCGCCGTCCAGGCCGTACTCGTGGATTGACATCATCTCCTTGAAGGAGCGCAGCACTTCGCGGGCCTCGCCCGGGGTCAGGCCGACCACCGCGGTGGTCATCATCGAGGCAGAGGACTGGCTGATAGAACAGCCCTGCCCGCCGATACGGATGTCGGAGATCACGCCGTCGGTGACCATCAGGTAGACCTGAATCTCGTCGCCGCACAGCGGGTTGAACCCCTCGGCCACTTTGGCCGGCGGGGCTTCCAGTTCCCCCCGGTTCCGGGGATTGCGGTAGTGGTCGAGGATGATCTCGCGGTAGAGGTCTTCAAGTCCGGCCACGGTCTGGTCCTCCTAGAAAGCGAAGAAGTCGCCGGCGTCTACTAGCGCGTCGGCTAGCGCGTCCACGTCGGCTTCGTCGTTGTAAAGGTAGAGAGAGGCCCGGGCTGTGGCGTTCACGCCCAGGACGGCCATGAGGGGCTTGGCACAGTGGTGGCCAGCCCTCACGCAAACGCCGTGCTGGTCGAGAACTTGACTGAGGTCGTGGGGATGGATGTCCCGGTAGGCCAGCGACAGGGTGCCTCCCCGGCCCTCGACAGTGTTGGGGCCATGGATGGCCAGATCCTCGCCGAGGCGCTCTGAGAGGGTGCGCAGTGCGTAAGCCGTGAGGTCCCGTTCGTGATCACGGATGGCCGCCATCCCGATGGCTTCCAGGTACTCCACGGCGGCGTGCAGGCCGATGATCTCGGCGATGGGCTGGGTTCCGGCCTCGAAGCGGGCCGGGACCTCGGCTGGCGTGAAGCCGTCGAAGGTGACGTTGCGGATCATTGAGCCGCCACCCAGGAAGGGCGGCATTGCGTCCAGCAGGTCGCTGCGCCCCCACAGCACGCCGACCCCGGTGGGGCCGCACATCTTGTGGCCGGTGAAGACCACGAAGTCGCAGTCCCAGGCGACGACGTCGGTGGGCTGGTGGGGAACCCACTGGCTGGCGTCGACCAGGCACAGGGCGCCAACGGCGTGGGCGGCGTCGGCGATCCAGCGGATCGGGGGCAGAGTACCCAGCACGTTGGAGGCGGCCGACACGGCGACCAGGCGGACGCCGTCCAGCAGGTGGTCCAGGTCCGAGAGGTCGAGGTGCCCGTCGTCACCCACCGGGATCCACCGCACCTCGACGCCCCGTTCAGCAGCCAGTTGTTGCCACGGCACAATGTTGGCGTGGTGCTCCATAGCGGTGAGCAGCACGACGTCGCCCGAGCCCAGGTTGGTTCGGCCCCACGAGTGGGCCACCAGGTTGATGGCCTCGGTGGCGTTCTTGGCGAAGACAATCTCGGTGGTCTCCGGGGCCCCCACGAAACGGGCTAGGGCGGCCCGGGAGTTTTCAACGGCTGTCGTGGCCTGTTCGGCAATGTGGTAGGCGCCGCGGTGGATGTTGGCGTTGATCTCCTCGTAGTACTGGGTCAGGGCATTCAGCACCTGACGGGGCTTCTGGGAGGTGGCCGCGGAGTCCAGATAGACGATGGGGTGCCCGTGCACCTCACGTCCTAACAGTGGGAAATCGGCCTTGATTGCGGCAACGTCGAGGGTGGTGGTGGTCATCGATCCGCCCCGACCTACCGGAAGGCCTCGTAGCCCTCACGCTCGAGCCGCTCGGCGATCTCCGAGCCCCCCCGCTCCACGATCCGGCCGTCGATCAGGATATGGACCACGTCGGGGCGCAGATGGTCGAGCAGGCGTTGGTAGTGAGTGATGGCCAGTACACCCATCCCGGTCCGGTCGCTCCGGACCTCATTGACGCCGTCGGCCACCACGCGTAGGGCGTCGATGTCCAGGCCCGAGTCGGTCTCGTCGAGGATGGCCATCTCGGGTTCCAGGATGGCCATCTGGAGGATCTCGTTGCGCTTCTTCTCGCCGCCGGAGAAGCCCTCGTTGACGTACCGGTCGGCGAACGACGGGTCCATGCCGAGGCGATCCATCCAGTCCATGATCGACAGCCGCAGTTCCAGAACCGAGAGGTCCAGGCCTTTCCGAGCCGACAGGGCCTGGCGCAGGAAGTTGATGACCGAGACCCCGGCGACCTCCAGCGGATACTGGAAGGCCAGGAAGATACCGGCCTTGCCTCGCACGTCGGGTGACCAGTCGGTGATCTCGTCACCTCGGAAGCGGACCGACCCGGAGGTGACTTCGTATTCCGGGCTGCCCAGCAGCACGGAGGCCAGGGTGGACTTGCCGGAGCCGTTGGGGCCCATGAGGGCGTGGATTTCACCGGGGTGAACCACCAGGTCGACGCCGCGGAGGATCTCGACGCCGTCGGTGGTCGAGGCGTGGAGGTCGGTGACCTCGAAAATCGGGTCAGAGTCACGGGTGTCGGACACGTTTCAAGTCTACGGACCGGGTGGGATTACCACTATAGCGATAGGGGAAATCCGGGCCCGGTTCACCAGCCCCGGGTCACCCACTCGTCCAGGCGGGGGCGCTCGCTGCCGATCGTGGTGTCCAGGCCGTGGCCAGGCAGGACGATGGTGTCCGGCGGGAGCGGGGCGAAAAGACGGCGGTCGATGGACTCGATGATGGCGTCGAAGCTCCCGCCCTCAAACGAGGTGGCGCCCGGACCTCCGGGGAACAGTGTGTCGCCAGAGAACAGGATGGGCGACCCCTCTAACCGGAAGCAGATGGACCCCGGCGTATGGCCCGGCGTACAGATGGTGTGGAGCCGGAGGCGCCCCACCTGCAGGACCGTCTCGTCCTCCAGGACGTCGTCGTAGCTGGGGAGCATGGCCGCGTCGTCGGCAGTGACCGCCACCCGGTAGCCGGCTTCCCGGACGGCCGGAACGGCCTGGATGTGGTCGAAGTGGCCGTGGGTCTCCAACACGGACTGGACGTCGAGGGCCCGGCACAGCTCGAGCAGCTTGTCGTGCTCGTAGGCCGCGACGATCAGTACCGATAAGCCGCTATGGCGACACCGGAGGATGAACACCTTGATATAAAAATAGCAAACCACGAATCCTTCGAACACC
>JAKURX010000063.1 GCA_022451505.1 Acidimicrobiales bacterium
ATGCCCTCCCTTTTCGGCAACCGGGGTTCAGTCCGGGCCAGACACAACCCCCAGTCGGCGAATTGCGCGTAGGAGGTCCAGACCTTCTGGCCGGTGAGCACCCAACCTCCGTCGACCCTGGTTGCCCTGGTCGCCACGGAGGCCAGGTCGCTGCCGGCATTGGGCTCGCTGAACAGTTGGCAGAAGAGCCGGTGGGCCGGGAGGATGCCTGGCAGCCATCGGGCCTTCTGGTCCGCTGTCCCGTGGGCGAGAAGGGTGGGTCCGACCAGGTTGACTCCGATCCTGCCTACCAGTTCAGGTGCCCGTGCCCGAGCCAGTTCCTCCTGCACGATGAAGTGGTGGAGTGGTTCGAGGCCCCGGCCCCCGTACTCCAGTGGCCACGACACGCCGACCATTCGGGCGCCAGCCAGCTTCTCCTGCCAGTCCCTCAGGAACGCCACTTCTTCGCCCAGGTCGTCGAACATGGGTGGAAAACCAACCCCGTACTCCCAGGGCAGTTCGCGTTTAAGCCAACTTCGGCACTCCGCCCGGAATTCCTCCTGGCTCGTAGTTGGAGCGAGGTCCATCCGGTCAGGTCTACCAGTTCCGATCCGGGCGACGCGACGCTTCGAGGAGGGCGGCGCCTGCCCTACGATGCGCGGCGCTCATGGACTTCGACCTCTCTTCTGACCAAGTTGCCCTACGTGATGCAGCGTCTGGGTTCCTTGACGACCGGTGCGCCAGCAGCCACGTCCGGTCGGCAGCCGACCACGGCGGGTTCGACCCCTCCCTGTGGACCTTGATGGTGGACCAGGGGTGGATTGGGATCACCACCTCCGAGTCAGCGGGCGGCTTGGGCATGGGAAGTGTCGAGGCCGCGGTGCTTCTCGAACAACTCGGACGGCACTTGGCCCCAGTACCGCTGAACCAGCATCTGAACGCTCTCCACGTTCTGGCCGACACGCCCTGGTCCGAGGGCCTGCTCGAGGGGTCACTCATCGCAACGGTGGCTCGGCGGTCGGTGGGACGAAACGCCGATGGCTCGGTCACCGGTCGTCCCGAACCAGTGATCTACGGCGCGTCGGCCGACCTGCTCGTGGTGCCAGCCGGCGACGAGTTGGTCGCCGTGGACTTAACCGCTATCGACCGAAAACCGGAGCCGGCCATGGACCGGACACGGGAACTGGCCTGGATCGGGATGGAAGAGATCCCGGCGGTCACCGTGGGTGACGCCTCAGCGGTGGCCGCTCACCTTGATCGCGGAGCGGTGTTCCACTCGGTGGAACTTCTGGGTGCCGGCGAGGCGGTCATGGACATTGCGGTGGACTATGCCGGTCAGCGGGAACAGTTCGGGCAGCCGATCGGCGCCTTTCAGGCAGTCAAGCATCGCTGCGCTGACATGCTTGTCGACGTCGAAGGGATGCGTTCCACCGCCTACCACGCCGCGTGGTCGATCGGTGCCGGCGATCCGGACGCTTCAGTCGCTGCGGCGGTGGCCAAGATTTGGTGTAGCGACGCCGGCCTCCGGGTCGCCGAGTCGGCCCTTCAGGTGCACGGGGGCATCGGCTTCACCTGGGAATCGGACGTTCACCTGTACTTGAAGAGGATCCAACTCGACCAGGTGTCCTTCGGTGACGCCGAGTACCACCGGACCCGCCTCGGGGAGACTCTCCGCCAGCGAGTCGGCGACGGCACACCCATCCTCTGATCCCTCTCCGAGGCCGGGTGTCGCCTCGGCCTTTGGCCCGGGTCTACTCAGGGACGAACCAGGACCTTCCCGGCTACCTCACCGGCGCGGAGGCGCACCATGGTGTCAAACAGGTCGTCCAGGCCAATCGACCCGGGCTCGACGAGGGCGTCGAGAGGTAGCAGGCCGGAAGAGATGAGCTCCAGAGCCGACGTGAACCCGGTGGCGCCATAGGTGTAGGACCCGGTCACCACCAGTTCGTTGAGGATGATCCGGTTGCTGTCCAGCCGGGGAAAGTCCATTCCGGTACCCACCAGGACCATTCGTCCGCAGGCCACCAACTGGGCTAATCCAGATTCGGCCGCCGTCCGAACCCCAGAGGTTTCGATTACTACATCGACTGGCTCATCGACCGCTATCCCCGGATGCCATGGCGACTCCAGGTCCGAGGGTTCGAGCACTGTCGCCCCCAACCGGAGAGCTAGGTCACGGCGGAGAGACGAGGGCTCGACAACCACTACGTCGTCGTGCCCTTGGGCTATCAGCGCAGCCACCGCGGCCGCTCCGATGGGGCCACATCCTGAAACCATGACTCGATGTCTGGAATCGACGCCGGCAAGATCGAGTGCGTGAAGGGCTACGGCTAGTGGCTCGGCATAGGCGGCCGCCCGGGCCTCCACCCCGGCGGGAACCGTCACCGCCTGGTCGCTGTCAATAACCACGTAGTCGGCGAACGCACCGTGGGGCTGTTCCACCCCGGCGGTGGGCCGGTCCTCGCAGAGGTTGGGTCGACCGGCCAGGCAGGCCTTGCACCGTCCGCATGCGTTCCCCGGATGGCCGACTATCAGGGTGCCAATTTCCAAGAGGACGTCGGAGCCGACCTCGACGACTCGACCTGACCATTCGTGGCCTCCGATGCTGTCCGACACTCCCCATCCGTCGAGAACGTCGTGAAGGTCGGTCCCACACACCCCGCAGTATTCGACGGCTACCCGCACCTGGGATGGTCCGATCAGGGGCACGGCTATTTCTGCCACCTCGAGATTCCCTTTCCCCCGGTAGATGGCCGCGCGCATAGTCCCTCCGATCACTGAGGAGGCTCCAGACGGGACCGAAGTTCGGACCGGTCGAACTTGCCCGAGGCCAGCAGCGGGAGCCTCTCGACCACCTCCAGGTATTCCGGGGTCAGGAACGGGGCTAGTTCACGGGTGGCGAACCACGACCGACAGGTCTCGAGGTCGAAGTGATCGGATGCCACCACGAACGCTGCCACCCTTTCCCCGAGGCGGTCATCCGGCATGCCGACCACCACGGCCTGATCGATTGACTGGTGGGCTTCAAGGTGCATCTCGACCTCCCGGGCCGAGATGTTCTCACCGGCCCGAATTATCCGGTCGTCGGACCGGCCGGTGATGGTCAACCACTTCCCATCCAGCCGGCCCAGGTCGCCGGTCCGGAACCACCCGTCGACGAACACGCCATCACCTTGTGTCGGTTCTAGGTAGCCGCGGGCAACCTCGGGGCCACGTACCCAGACCTCACCGTGGCCGTCGACCCGGATCTGGGTTTCATCGAAGGATCGCCCGTCTGTACCGGACATCTGCTCGGGGGGATCGTCGAACCGGCTGGTGGCAACGGTCGGGGCCTCGGTTGAGCCGTAGGACCGTTTGACGACTGCGCCGAGTTCGTTCCGGGCTCGTTCGACGAAGGCCGGCGTTACGCCCGCCCCACCGCAGGACAACATCCGAAGGGACTTCGTGCGTTGCGAAGAGAAGGCGGGGTCGTCCATCAGAGCTAGGAAGAAGGTCGGCGGGCCCACCATGTACGTGACGGCCTCGGTTTCGATCAAGTCCAGAGCGTCAGCCGGATCCCAGTTGGGCATGAGCACGGTGCGCATGCCGGCCACCCCCGGCACCAGGACCCCATGGAGTAGACCTGAGACGTGGGCCAACGGGGCTGGCATGAGGACTACATCCTCTGGGCCTAGACCGTGGACTTCGAGTAACTGGCGGACCTTGTAGAGGAGGCCGCCGTGGGTGTGGATCACGCCCTTCGGGACACCGGACGATCCCGAGGTGAACATCACCAGGGCGTCATCGGAGGACGCCACGGAACCCGGTGGGATTTCTGTGCCACCACGGAGGCATCTGACGTCCAGTACGCCGGGCAGATCAGCCGCCGGACTGCCTGGACCGGCCACCCGAACAACCGGGTCCAACGCTTCGAGGGCGGCCACTAACTGGGCCGAACCAGCCCGCGGGTGGAGGGCGGCAGCGACCGCGCCGAGTCGCCAGCAGGCCCGGTAGAGGACCACAGCCTCAACGCAGACTGGTAACTGGAAGGCCACGCGGTCTCCGCGACCCACCGATCGTTCAGCGAGTGCCGCAGCTGTCGAAGCGGTGGTTGCCTCAAGTTCCGCGGTCGAGAACTGAGTGCCACCCACCACGACCAGGTCGTCCCGGGCCGGTGCCCCACCCAGGGCCTCGGTGAGGTTCACCCGTTCCCCGGGCTGGACGGTCGGCGAACCGGTTTCACCCGTCAACGCCCAATGGGGGTTCGCCACTGAACACGATCTCCCGAGAGGCGAAGCGCCAGCGATCCGGGGCACGACGCATCACGTCGAGGTAGCGGCCCGTCGACAGGATGGTGTTGGCCCGGGAAACGAACACGTAGTCGGTGGCCACTAGCGCTGTGTCGCCATCGACCTCGATGACTGGCTCACTCAGTATGTGCCGTCCCCGGTCATCCTCCTGTTGCGTGGGCTCGATGAAACTCCGGACCTCATCTCGGCCCCGGAGACGGTTGCCCATGACGATGAACACTACGTCCTCGTCGAAAAGGACAATCCACTCGTCGAACCGGCCGTCGTCGAGAAGATGGCAGTAGTCGGCTAGCAACCTGCGGATCGCCGACTCGTCATCGCTCATCCCTGGTGTCCTCCTAGTTGACATGATCCTCCAGGACCGGGGTCGCCAGCCAACCGGCACGGACCGGCCTCACGTGCTACGACAGGGTTGTGGATCTCACCTTCACCGCCTCTGAGGAAGCGTTTGCCGCTGAGGTCCGGAGTTGGCTGGCCGAGCACGTGGAACACCCCGGGCCGTTTGGCTCGGTGGACGACGAGGTCGATTGGGGCCGGTCCTGGCAGGCCACGCTGGCCGCCGCCCGCATGGTGGCCATTTCATGGCCGCACTCTGTCGGTGGACGAGACGCGAGTCCGGTGGAGGTTGCCCTCTACAACATGGAGTACGCCCGGTCCGGGGCGCCCCAACCGATCAACCGCGTAGGGATCAGCCATGTCGGTCCGACCCTGTTGGCCCGGGGCACTGTCCAACAACAGCACCGATGGATGCCGGCGATCCTGGACGCCTCCGAGCTCTGGTGCCAGCTGTTCAGTGAGCCCGACGCTGGCTCCGATCTGGCGGCTCTACGGGCCCGGGCCGAGCCGACCGACGGTGGTTGGCTGGTTAGCGGCCAGAAGGTCTGGACGTCCTATGCGCGGCACGCGACGTGGGGCATCGCCCTGGTTCGCACGGATTCCGATGCGCCCCGGCACAGTGGCATCTCATGCATGGCGATCGCCATGGACGCTCCGGGTGTCGACGTCCGACCCTTGCGCCAGATCACCGGTGAGTCGGAGTTCAACGAGGTGTTTCTCGACGAGGTCTTCGTCCCCGAGGACCAGCTCATCGGCGGCCTCCATCAGGGTTGGGCGGTGGCCAATACCACGCTTGTCCACGAGCGAGGTGTCGGGTTCCCCTTCAAGGAACAGGTCGTCCACGAGATCTATTTGGAGGATTTGGTTGCGTTGGCTTCCCGAAGCGGACGGCTCGGAGAGCCAGCCGTCGACGACGCCCTGGTCGACGTTCTAGTCCTTGTGAGGATCCTGCGCCTCTACAACTGGAGGACCCTGTCGCGGTTGGCTCGCGGAATCGAACCCGGCCCCGAGTCGAGTCTGGTCAAGTTGGCTTGGACCGAGATGACCCAACGCCTGTCCACCGCGGCACTGGTTGTTCTCGGAGACCAGGCCCCTCTATGGCCGACCCCTGGGGGTGATCTGGCCGCCGGGACCTGGCAACGCCAGTGGCTATGGAGCAAAGCCGCAGGTATCGCAGGGGGGACTACCGAGGTGCAGCGAACGATCGTTGCCGAGCGGCTTCTCAGCCTTCCTCGAACCCCAGCAGATCAGGGGGCGTAGCGTTCGGCCAGCATCCCGACAAGCTTTCGCAGGTCGACCTTGCCGCTCTCCAACCAGGGCAGGTCCTCCGGACTGTCGTAGATGGCCACGTGTCGGGGCACCTTGTAGGAGGACAGGTCTCCTCGTAGGCGCTCCAAGATCTCCTCCGAATCAACGGACATGCCAGGCCGGAGGACCACTGCGGCGGCCACGTCTTGGCCTCGTTCGGTGTGGGCTACTCCAGCCACGAAGGCGTGCATCACCTCGGGTTGCTCCTCGATGACCAACTCGACTTCGCGCGGCATGACGTTCATACCAGAGGTCTTGATCTGGTCGCCCATACGCCCCTTGAAGTACAGGTGTCCGTCAGCGTCAAGGTGGCCTACATCGCCGGTCCGATACCAGCCGTCAGGCATGAAGACCTCCTGCTTGGCTACCCCTACCAGCCCCAGCATCAGGGGATAGCCGCGGATCCAGATCTCCCCCAGTTCCCCCTCGAGGACCTCCTCCCCGGTGGATGGGTCCACGATCCGGTGTTCGATGCCCGGAACGGGCCGACCGAACGAGCCGCGCTTGATCTCAGGGAGGGCACTGCCAATTAGTTCGATGGAGTGAGGGCCGAGCGATTCGGTCATGCCAAGGGAGTTGGCTCGTAGCTCTGGGTCGCCGACTCGCCGGTCTGGGGGGAGGAGAGCGTCGAGGCTTCCACCCCGGACCGCCGACAGGTCCCGGGCCGGGAACGACGGGTGTTCGGTGAGGGCCCGGCTCATGTGGGGCCAGCCGACCACGTGGGTAACCCTCTCCGTCTCGATGAGGTCGAGGGTTGCGCCAGCCTCGAACCGCTCCTCGAACACGACAGTGGCCCCGGCGTGCATCGCTGAAACAAGGGTGTAGGTCAAACCACCCACCCAGAACAGCGGCATCGGCGTGTAGAGGACGTCCCCGGGGACTAGGTCGCGGAAGGGTAGGAGATTGTAGGGGTGTCGTACGACGGCACCATGGCCATGGATTACCCCCTTCGGCTCGGCGGTGCTACCCGAGGTGTACATGACCACCATCGGGTCATCCGGACCGACCGCGGCCTCTGCAACTGCCAGGTCGGTGTCGGTGGTGCCCGAGGCACCAGCTACTAGGCCCTCGACCGTCGATGCCCAACCCCGATCGGTGCCGTTCCACACATAGACCTCGGCCAGGTCCGGATGGCTGGTTATTTCGATCTCACCATGACGCTGGCCGGCCAGGTCCGGAATCGCGGTTTCGAGTTCCTCGGGGTAGTGGCGACCCAGATAACCGTTGACGGTTACCAGAACTTCAACCCCTGAGTGACCGAGAGCCCAGCCGAGTTCTCTCGGCCGAGCGTAGGTGCTGAGCAGGGTGGTCACAGCTCCGATACGAGTAGCGGCCAGCCAGGCCACCACCCAGTCAGGACCGTTCGGGGCGAGGAGGCCCAACCGGCTTCCCCGGGCTACCCCACTGGCTAGAAGAGCGCGGGCCATCTCGGCTGACCGCCGCTCCACCTCTCGGTAGGTGACTCGTTGGTCGTCGAGAACGACCAAGATCCGGTCTTCCCAACGATTGGCCGTATCACGAATCAGGCCCGCAGCCGTCGCCTCGTGATCCGGAAACTGGACCCGTCGTTCGTCCGGGGCCGGAGAATCAGCCACGTTCCGGGGCCGGGCCTCAGTTGGCCCCGACGAGGCGGCAGGCGTTGTCACGCATCACCTTCCGCACTTCGTCGTCGCTGAAGCCTTCCAACTCGTCGATGAAGTTCAACGGTTCTGAAAGGCCTTCGGCGTGGGGAAAGTCCGAGCCGAACAGCAACCGGTCGACACCCAGTAGGTCCTTGAGGAGAGGCATGTCGTCCTCGAAGTACGGAGACACCCAGACGCTGGTTAGGAAACGTTCGACAGGATGACTGGGGAAGGCGAAGGGCATTTTCCCGTGAGCAGTTGTCAGATGCCGGAACAACTCGGGCACCCACATACCGCCGTTCTCGATCGACACCAACTGGAGTTCCGGGAAGCGGTCCAGGGCCCCATGGCAGATAAGTGCGGCGAAGGTGTCGGAGATACTGCGGTCGGCGAAGGCCACCAGGGGGAAGGCCGAGTGCCGGAAGGCCTCGAACTGTCCGGTTCCCGATTCCCAGACCTTGGCGTACTGGCCCGTGCCGCTGAGGCCGGCGTGGAAGGCCACTGGGACTCGGGCTTCCTGCAGCCTGGCCCAGGCTGGGTCGTAGTCGGCCATTCCCGGAGAGCGGTACCCGTCGACGGTCGGTACGGGACCAGGCACCATCATCACAATCCGAGCTCCCATGGAAAGAACCCGGTCGATCTCGGTCACGGCGCTGTCGGGGTCGGCCAAGGTGATCATGGGCGCGGCGAACAGCCGACCGTTCCGGTCGAATCCCCAGTCCTCGTCGAGCCAGGAGTTGAAGGCGGTAAACGCCGCTTGAAGAGCCGGAGTGTCGTGCTTGAGTGCCTCCTGCATGCCAACCCCGAGGGTGGGAAAGAGGAAGGCCGACTCCAGGCCCTGGTCGTCCATTACGGAAAGTCGGGCGGTTGGGTCCCGGAACTCTGGATGCTCGGAGATCGAGTCGAGGTCGCCGAACATGGTGGCTAGGTCCAAGCCCTCAGTGTTGCGGCCCCTGAAGTAGTCCTCGAGGCTGCCCGGGCGGGCGATCGGGTCGAAGGTGGGATTTGGGATGAACTTGTTGATCCGGCCGCCCACCAACAGGCGCTTCTTTCCGTCCACCTCTGCCCACTGCATGCACCGCTTGGCCATTGAGGGATTGATGTGCCTGGTGAAAGCATCTTCGGCTTCGTAGTAGTGGTTGTCGGCGTCGAAGGCACGGAAGTCCGGTCGGGCCATTCGGCGAGCGTACTCCCGTGTCCCCTCAGGCCCGAAGGCTGTGGACGGCTACGACCCCACCTTGTGTCCCCACTAGTGTTGGCTGGCGCATTCACCGAAGATCGCAGGTCGCTGTGGAACACATCCGCTACGAGGTGGACGGGCCGATCGGGGTGATAACCCTCGACCGGACCGAGAAGGCCAACGCGGTCGACCAACAGGCGCTGGATGAGTTGAACGCGGCGTTCGAGGAGGCGGCGGCCGACCGTGAGATCCGGGTAATCGTCCTGCGAGCTGAGGGCAAGCACTTCTGCGCAGGCCATGACATCACGGTCAGCAACACGGCAGTCGGTCGGGAGGCCGGGGAGGCTACGCCCCGGACTGCGGTTGACTGGGACGTCCGCGGCCTTCAGGCCATCTACGAGTGGGAGACAATCCACTACCTGGGCTACAGCCGCCGGTGGCGCGACATCCCCAAGCCGACCATTGCTGCTGTACAGGGACAGTGCATCGCCGGTGGCTTGATGCTGTGCTGGCCCTGCGACCTGATTGTGGCTGCCGACAACGCCCGGTTCTCCGACCCCGTCGTGCGTATGGGCATCGGCGGGGTGGAATACCACGCCCACACCTGGGAAGTGGGTGCCCGGAAAGCCAAGGAGATGCTGTTCACCGCCCAGCCGATCACCGCACAGCAAGCGCTGGAACTCGGGATGGTCAACCGGGTTGTGCCTCTCGACGACCTGCTCTCTGAGACCATGGACCTGGCCGGCCAGATCGCCGAAATGCACCCGTTCGCCCTCGCCCAGGCCAAGCGGGCCGTCAACCAGACCCTGGACGTACAGGGCTTCTATAGCGCCCTCCAGTCGGTGTTCGACATTCACCAGACGGGGCACGGCAATGCCATGACCGTCGGCGACTACCCCATCCTGGTCAACCTGGACCAGATGAAGGACACCAACCGGGACTGAGTCAGCCCCCGGTCGCACCCACCCTCAGACAATCACCGGTACTCGGCTGAATCCAGCCACGTTGCTCATCTGGACCCGTTCCAGACCATCCTCAACCACGGTGAAGTCGGGCCACCGGTTCCGGATCTCTTCCAGAGCCACTGCGCACTCCATACGGGCTAGGGCGGCGCCTATGCAGACGTGGATGCCGTGGCCGAAGCTCAGCGCCAGACGCTGCCGACGTTCGATGTCGAACACCTCAGGATCGACGAATTCGCGGGGGTCGTGATTGGCTGCCCCGGTTACCAGGAAGACCGGCTTTCCTGGCGGGACCCGCACCCCGTGCCACTGGGTCTCGTTGACCGACAGCCTTCCCTGGTACTGGGACGGGGCCCAGTAGCGGAGAACCTCCTCCACCGCATTGTCGATCTTGGATGGGTCGTCACTAACCTTCTGCCACTGCGCGGGATTCCGGTGTAACAGAACGGTTGCATTGCCCAAGTCCTTGGTAACCGTTTCGCTTCCCGCTGCTCCCAGCAGGGAGCAGAACCCAGCGATCTCGTCGTCGGTCAACGAAACAAGGTCGCCGTCCTCGGTCTCGACCCGGGCCTCGATCAGGGCACTGCACATGTCCTCAGCAGGCCTTTTCCGCTTGGCAGCGACGAAATCGAGGAAGTAGA
>JAKURX010000064.1 GCA_022451505.1 Acidimicrobiales bacterium
GGATCACCGATCGGGCTGCCCGGACGCTCAGGTCGTCTCGCTGGGGAATGAAGATCACCCGGCGCCGAGTGTCAGTCACCGACCGGGCCGTCCGCGGCATTCCCTTTACCCGTTCCACGGTGAACCCGTAGTGGGCAGCGAGATCGGTCAAGTGTTTCTCGGACGGCGGCCCTTCGCCGGCGTACCCGGTGGCAGCCAGACCGGAAGCCGCTTCGACCTCGATTTCGGCGAAGTAGTTGTCGAGGGTTCTCATCTCGGTACGGAGCGAGATGTTCGCCATCCGGGCACGGTCTCCGGCCTCCAGACTGGCCAAGCCGGAACGCGTCACTTCGATCTCGGGCAGAGCCCGGTAGAGGCCGACCAGAGCCTCTAGCACCTCGTCGTCTAGGCGAGCCCCGGCCCGTACCTCGGGCAGCTCCAAGGTGGTCCGCCACGGGCCGGCCTGGGCCCGGGCCAACTCGATCTCCAACTCGGCTCGCCGGTTGGGTGCCGTGGGGTCCAACAGGTCGACGGTCGCGCACCCTAGAGCCGACGCCAGATCGCCCAGTACCCCCAGTTTGGGCTCGATCCGGCCGTTCTCGACCTGGGACAGGTAGGAAGCCGGTCGGCCGATCCGACGGCCCAACTCGGCCAGGGTCAGATCGGCCTGTCGACGCAGGTGCCGTAATCGGTGGCCAAGGACCACGGGGTCAAAGGACCGGCCGGTCATCGTTCCCGCCATGTCGATCACCTCGCCTTCCACACCGGATCCGTAGACCACCGATTTTGGGCGGTTTCATGGTCGAACTCTGATGTATTTTCTCGATTTTGAACAGCCTAGAGGAACTTCACGGGCCGCTAACCCCGTCGAGGATCGGAAATTCGCCAATACTCATCACACGAAGCGTGCCAGGAAAGCCACAGGAGCAGCAGTGCCCGACTTAGACGGCATCGAGATCAGCGACCACCCCAGGCGCGACGAGGTGTTCACTCCGGAGGCGACGGCCTTCGTCGCCGACCTGGTCCGAACCTTCCGAGACCGTCGAATCGAGTTGCTGCGAAGCCGGCGGATTCGACAAGAGAAGTTCGACACCGGCCTCCGACCTGACTTCCTGCCCGAGACGGCGGAGATCCGTACCGGGACCTGGACCGTTGCTCCCCCGCCCAAGGACCTGCTGGACCGGCGGGTCGAGATCACCGGCCCGCCCGACCGCAAGATGATGATCAATGCCCTGAACTCGGGGGCCAAAGTCTTCATGGCTGACTTTGAGGACTCCAGCTCCCCCACGTGGGACAACATGATGGAGGGCCTGGTCAACGTCCGTGACGCCGTCCGGCGGGAACTCTCCCTGCGCCGCGACGGCAAGAGCTACACGTTGAACGACGAAACGGCCACCCTGGTCATCCGCCCGCGGGGCTGGCACCTCCCGGAGAAGCACGTCCAGGTCGACGGTCGACCGGCGGCAGCCAGCCTCGTCGACTTCGGCCTGGTCTTCTTCCACACCGCCCGTGAGGCCCTGGACCGCGGCACCGGTCCGTACTTCTACCTCCCCAAGCTGGAAAACCACGACGAGGCTCGGCTCTGGAACGACGTTTTCTGCCACGCCCAGGACGCCCTGAGTATTCCCCGTGGCTCGATCCGGGCCACCGTGCTCATTGAAACCATTACCGCCGCCTTTGAGATGGACGAGATCCTCTACGAGCTGCGGGAGCACTCCAGTGGCCTCAACGCCGGCCGCTGGGACTACATCTTCAGCGTCGCCAAGAAGTTCAACGCCGACTCCGAGTTCGTCCTCCCGGACCGGTCCGACGTCACCATGACAGTTCCCTTCATGCGGGCTTACACCGAGTTGATGATCGCTACCTGCCACAAGCGGGGGGCCCACGCCATCGGCGGGATGGCCGCCTTCATCCCGAACCGACGCGACCCCGGTGTCACCGCCGAGGCCCTAACCCGGGTCAAGGAGGACAAGCGCCGGGAGGCCAACGACGGCTGCGACGGGACCTGGGTCGCCCACCCTGACCTTGTCACCGTGGCCGAAGTCGAATTCAACGCCATCCTCGGGCGGGGTCTCAACCAGATTGACCGCCAGCGGCCCGATGTCCTGGTCTCCGGCGACGACCTCCTCGCCGTCGACCTGACCGGTGGCGCGGTAACCCAGGCTGGACTGGAGACCAACGTCTACGTCTGCCTCCGCTACCTCGCGTCCTGGCTCTCGGGAAGCGGGGCGGCGGCCATCAACAACCTCATGGAGGACGCCGCGACGGCAGAGATCTGCCGTTCCCAAGTGTGGCAATGGGTTCGCCACGGCCAGCTTTTCGAGGACGAAACCCAGGTCACCGCCGATCTGGTTCGCTTGGTGATCGACGAACAGATGGTCGTCATTGCCGAAGATCTCGGCAGGGACGCCTTCGCTGACCTGCCGTTTGAGGAATCCCGACGGATCTTCGAGCAGGTCGCCCTAGCTCCAGAGTTCGTCGAGTTCCTCACCCTGCCCGCCTACGAGTTCCTCGACTGACGGACACCCCCCTGATCCAACCCTGATTGGAGCCGCCGGCGGACCGCCGTTGGCCCTCCCACGAAAGCGAGCAATCAATGCGCAATACCTTCGACGACCAGGTTGCAGTCCTCGAACAGGACTGGTCCGAGAACCCCCGCTGGGAGGGCGTGCAGCGTGACTACACCCCGGCCGACGTCGTGCGGCTTCGCGGTTCAGTGCTCCCGGAGTGCTCGCTCGCTCGCCACGGCGCCGAGGTGCTCTGGCAGAAGATGCACGAGATGGACTACGTCCACGCCCTGGGCGCCATGACCGGCGGCCAGGCCATCCAGTACGTCAAGGGCGGCCTCCCCGCCCTGTACCTGTCGGGCTGGCAGGTGGCCGGCGACGCCAACCTGGCTGGCCAGGTTTACCCGGACCAGAGTCTCTACCCAGCCAACTCGGTGCCGGCCGTGGTCGAGCGCCTCAACAACGCCCTTCGACGGGCTGACCAGATCGAGTGGTCGGAGAACAAAGGCGAGATGCTCCGGGACTGGATGGTTCCGATCGTGGCCGACGCCGAGGCCGGCTTCGGCGGCGCCCTAAACGTCTACGAGTTGATGAAGCGGATGCTCCGGGCCGGTGCGGCCGGTGTCCACTTCGAGGACCAGCTCGCCTCAGAGAAGAAGTGCGGCCACATGGGCGGCAAGGTGCTCATCCCGACCCAGCAGCACGTCCGGACGCTGACCGCGGCCCGCCTGGCCGCCGACGTCCTCGGCGTGCCGTCGGTGGTCATCGCCCGGACCGATGCCCTGGCTGCCACGCTCATCACCAGCGACGTGGACGACCGCGACAAGCCATTCCTGACTGGCGAGCGCACCGCCGAGGGCTTCTTCAACACCCAGCCCGGCATGGCCACCCCCATCTCCCGCGCCCTGGCCTATGCCCCGTACTGCGACCTCATCTGGTGTGAGACCGGGACACCCGACCTCGACCAGGCCCAGGAGTTCGCCGACGCCGTACACGCCGAGTTCCCCGGGAAAATGCTGGCCTACAACTGCTCGCCGTCGTTCAACTGGAAGGCGGCATTGGACGACGAGACCATCGCCAAGTTCCAGCGCGAGCTCGGCAAGATGGGTTACAAGTTCCTGTTCATCACCCTGGCCGGCTGGCACGCCCTGAACTCCTCGGCGTTCGAGTTGGCCCGCGGTTACACGGAATCGGACATGACGGCCTACGTGCAGTTGCAGCAAGCCGAGTTCGGGATGGAGGGCGACGGCTACACGGCGACCCGCCACCAGCGGGAGGTCGGAGCCGGCTACTTCGACGACGTCGCCACCGTCATCTCCGGCGGCACAGCTTCCACGCTGGCCCTGGAGGGCTCCACCGAGAAGGAGCAGTTCTAGGACCGCGGTAGTCCCGCGGATCGACGAACAGTCCTGGCTGCTTCGAGGGTTTCTCCGCTTTTCGGGGCGATCGTGCGCCGCCCCCCTCGACCAGTCCCCTAGCGTCACCCCGTGCCCTGGTCCCTCCACCGGTCATTCCGGCCTCTCGCTGCTGGGCTTCTGGTGGCCGTCGCTTCCGTCGGCCTAATTCCTGGAGCCTCCGCAGAGGTTGATCCAGTGGCGTTCCTCGGTCCGAATGCCGAGATCCTGCCCGTCCTCTCCTCGTCGCCGAACGGCACGGTGGTCAGCTCGACCTGTGGGACCCCCATCGCCTTTGACGGCGGAGAGACGCTGAACCCGGTCGACGTGGTGCTCGACCCGGGTCACGGAGGCCCGGAGACCGGCTCAGTGGGCGCCAACGGCCTAACCGAGCGGACCCTCAACCTTGCTGTGGCCCTCCACGCCCGAGACAACCTGGTGTCGCTCGGGTACACGGTGGCCCTCACCCGGGACCGGGATCTGCACCTGCCGATCCGCCAGCGAGCAGCTATCGCCAACGCCCTGTCCCCACGGGCCTTCGTGTCAATCCACCACAACGGGGGCGCTGTCCGTCGCTCGGCGACCCCAGGGACCGAGACCTTCCACCAGGTCGACGACCCGGAATCAGCCCGGCTGGCCGGGATCCTCTTCGAAGACCTCCACATCGCCTTTGCTCCCTACTGGGTGTCCTGGGTGGACACCGTGCACAAAGGGGCATCGGTTCGACTCCGTGACGGCCGGACCGAGACGTATGGCGTGCTCCGCCTGACCCCCGACCTGAACTCGGCGATCAGCGAGGCGCTCTACCTATCGAACCCGCCTGAGGCCGCGCTATTGGCCTATCCGGAGATCCAAGCCATGGAGGGGCGAACCATCGCTGCGGCGATCCACCGCTTCCTGACCAGCGAGGATCCCGGATCGGGGTTCCGCCCCGAGTTCTACGACGCCCACACCACCGGCACCGGCACGACCAGCGGCTGCCACGACCCGGAGCTCACACCGCCCACTGAGGTCTCGACGGGGTTCACGGCCGAGGAGTACGAGACTCTGGCCGCTACGGCACGTCACCTAGGCCGATCCACGGACTGGGTCGTACGATTCGGCGTCCATACCTTGAAGTTTTTCGGCTCGCTACCCGACGCCGACCCGATCCAGCCACTGGACGAGGCCGACCGGCCCGACGCCTACGGTCCGATTTCTGAAGTCGTGCCCTGGGACCAAGCGGAACATGCGGTCCTGATCGAGATGGCTGACGCCTACGGGCTGACCCGGACCCAGGTTCAGAAGTTGGGCGCCGTGCTGATGGCCTTCCTTACCGGCCTGGAGGCCTAGTCCCAGTCCCGGCGTCGTTCGGCCTTGCGGGCGCCCCGTCGACGCTTGGCCTCCAACCGGCGTTCCACGGCGCCACGTCGCGGACGGGTCGGCTTTCTCGGTACCGCCTCCACCAACGCCTCGTAAAGCCGTTTCTCCACCTCGTCCAGGGCCCGCTCCCGGTTCCTGGCCTGCGAACGGTGCTTGTCGACCACCACCCGGATGACGGGACCCAACCTCGCCACTAGGCGGTCCCGGATCTCCGCTTCGATCCCGCGGGCTGTCCGGAGGTCCACCTCGGCCTCCACCCGGGTATGGGCTCGGTTGGCGTGCTGACCACCCGGGCCACCCGACGGGCCGAAGCGCCATCGCACCTGGTCGACCGGGATCCGGCACCCCGGCCCGGTGGACAGAAACCGATCGTTCACGCCGACCCCGCGGACGGTGACGGTCGCTCCAGGCGACGCCGGCACTCGACGACGGCGAGAAGCGTCTGGAGGGCGGAAAGGTTCATTAGGTGCTCAGATTTGTTGATTGTGTCAATTGTTCAATCCAGTTTTCTGTGTTTGTCAACATCATCGTGCACCGTCAGACTTCTCCCCGTGGACGCCAACCACTTCCTGTCCTCCTACTACCCGGACACCTCCTACGGCGGCAAGCGGCTGTACGACGACATGGTCGAACAGGCGAAGGCCGCCGAACGCCTCGGATACCGGGGCGTCACCCTCCCCGAACACCACCTCATCAACGTGTTGCTCATGCCGTCCCCCCTGCAGATGGCGGTCAAGGTGGCATGTGAGACCGACCACCTGGAGCTCGTCACCTCGGTCGCCGTTCTCCCCCTCCGGGACATGCGGATCTTCGCCGGCGAAGTCATCCAGGCCGACATCCTCACCGACGGGCGTCTCGTACTCGGCGTGGGTCGCGGTGCCTTCGCCTACGAGATGGCTCGGCTGGGCGCCCCCATCGAGGAGTCTCAGGCTCGATTCGACGAGAGCCTCGACGTGCTCATCGCCCTCCTGGGCGGGGAGGAGGTCTCCTGGGACGGCGAGTACTACCGCTTCGAATCGTTGACCGTGATGCCCCGGCCGATGACCCAGCCCATGCCCCGAATGATGGTCGCCGTCATGAACCCTCCGGGGATCGCCGCCGCCACCCGACGCGGCTTTGACATCCAGACCACCCCGCTGGCCGGGGAACCCGGTCTGTTCCGGGCCCAGATCGCCGCCCACAGGGAGGCCAAGGCTGAAATGGGCGAGGCCGGGCATCACCTCCGGATCATGATGTCACGGGTCATCTACTGCACTGGTTCCGAGGCCCACACCCGGGAGATGGTGCAACGGGCCTACGACTACTACAGCCGGTTCGACAACGTTTTCACCGGTCCGGGGATCGTCCACAACGGCGACGTCCAGGCTCTGCCCCGCACCCAGAGCATCGAGGAACTGGAACAGAACCTCGTCATCTGTCAGGCCGAGGAGATGGTCGACCGCCTCGCCGAGTACGCGGAGGCCGGCATCGATGAGGTCATCCTGAGTTCCAACCTTGGTCAGCCCCAACCCGAACACCTCGAGGCCATGGAGCGCTTTGCCACCGACGTACTCCCCCACCTGCAGGGGATTCCAGCCGCCGCCTAAACCCGAACCCGCCGTCTGTCATGCCCTTCGCCCGAACCAGGAGGAATCCGCCATGCCCATCATCCGTGTAGAGATGTTTCCCGATCGCACCGTCGACCAGAAACGGAACCTGGCCCGGGAACTCACTGACGGGTTCGTCCGGGCCTGTGGTGGCCCCGGCGACCGGCTACACGTGATCATCACCGAGATCGACCGCGAAGACTGGAGCGTCGGCGGCGAACTGATGTCCGACCGGTAAGCGGACGACAGGATCATGAGTGCTGTCGACGTCTCGCACACCATCTCCGGGGAGGGGCCCCCGCTCTACATGGTCCACGGGATCGGGTCCCGACGGATCACGTGGGACGGCCTGGTGCCGGGGCTGGAGGAGCACTTCACCTGTGTCCGCTACGACCTACGGGGCCACGGCGAGAGCCCTGTACCACCGGTCCCCTACTCCCTGGACGACCTGGTCGACGACCTGGAGGTCCTGCGTCTGCGTCTCGGGCACGATCGCATCCACATCATCGGCCACTCGTTGGGCGGCCAGATCGGCCCCGCCTACGCCCGGACCCACCCGGAACACACCACCAGCGTCGTGCTGCTCAGCACGGCCGCCGGCCGTACTGCCGACGACAGCGCCAAGGTCCAGGGCGTGGTGGCCCGGATGCGGTCTGAGGGCGTCGAACCGGTGCTCAATACCCTTCTCGACCGCTGGTACACCGACCGGTTCATCGCTGCCCGGCCGGACGCCATCGAAAACCGGATCCAGCAGGTTCTGGGTACTCCGGAAGATGTCTTCCTGAGCGTCTTTGACGTGTACGCCGGTGCGGAGATGGGTCCGTGGCTCCGTGAGGTGGCCTGCCCGTGCCTGGTCATGACCGGCGAGCTCGACGGCGGCTGCAACCCCCGCCTCAACCGGTTCATCGCTGACGAGTTGCCCAATGCCGAGCTGGTCATCCTCGAGGACCTGAAGCACTCCATCCTGATCGAGGCACCGGACCGCGTGCTCGGCCCGGTACGGGATTTCCTGCTGCGCTACCGCGATTCCTGAACCGTTGGCCGGGTTCTAACCGGGCCGCGGGATCAGATCCGACGAGCCACCACCCGGATACCGCCCAGCTTCCCGTCCGAGAAGCGGCGCACCATCGTGGTGTAGAAGCCGCACATGGTCTCGAACACCTCCTCACCATGGACCCGGAGGTGTCGGTCCTGCTGCTGGCGGTACTGGTCCAGGCGCCCACGGGTGAACGCGGTCCAGTCGTCGGACATGTCGTCGCAGACAAGCACCTCGAAGCCGGCGTCGGCAAGATCCTGCCGGTAGCGATCGCTGCTCGGTAGGTAGTTGGCGAAGAGTTCGGAGGCGAGTTCCTCGCGTTCGTCGTCGTCGAATGGTCGGCGCTCGCAGAGGTCCTCGGCATAGAGGAAGCCGCCGACCGGAAGCAGCGACCGACACCGGTCGAGAAGAATGGCCCGCTGAGGGATGTGGTACAGCGCCAACCAGCTGACGACCGCGTCGAACTCTTCGCCGTCCCAGGGGTGGGTCAGGAAGTCTCCACACACGTGCGTCACCCGGTCGACAAGACCGCACCGCCGGGTGAGGTCCACAGCCATACGGTGGTGGTCCTCCTGGAGTTCCAGCGCGGTCACCGCTGCGCCCGAGGTGGCCGCCAGATACCGGGACGGCCCACCGAGCCCGGAGCCGATCTCCAGGACCGAACTCCCCTCACCGATGCCTGTTGCCCGGATCGCCTCGTCGACCGCCTCAGTGCTGTGGTAGTGCAGTTGGTCGAAGGGTGTCAGCTCGCCAACACGCAACGGCTCGTCGTTGGGCTTCCCGAGTTCACGAAGCTCGTTCACCACCCGGTCGACGTGGTGGTACAGCGTCATGCTCTTGATGTCGCCGCTGGGTTCGTTCATCTCGAGATATGGCCTCCGGGTCGTTCAGACGTCGCGCCGAACTGACTAGGGCGACGGCCTGGACCTCCAACGCCACAGGAATCCAGACTTTCGACTTCTCGTTCTACCCTTGTCGGCTCGTTCCTGATCGCGCTCGGCCTTCCTTCTCATCGCGTTCTTTGTCGCCTCGTGGCGTTGAAACTCAAACCACTCCGTCGTCAGCGGGAACGGCTTCTCGTCGCCAGGATCCACCGGGGGAACATCTTCTGTTGGCTCGTTCGGGTTCTCCATGGGGTCAAGATTTACACGTTTGGACCGAAGGGTCGGTTTGGCCGTCGACAGCCTTCGACCCGTACTCTGAGATTGGTTGTGGCAACGAACTCGATTGAGGAGACAAACCATGTTGGGCGAAAAGGTCGGATCCATTTCAGGACCCACTTCGATGAAGGCCATTCCAGCCGTCGATGGGAATCCAGCGTTTGAAACGGTCGCCTCCGGGCTGTCTGGAACCCTTGCCGGTACTGATGTAACAAGCTTTGCCACGTACTCGGCCGCGATGAGAGATGACGGCTCCTTCTACGGCGAGTGCCCCAACTCTGGCGTGATAATGGCAGCCGATGGAGTGGGCACCTTCAGGGCTACCGGTATCGGATCCCCGACGGCTGACGGCGGATTTGCGTTTAAGGGGGTCGTGTACTTCGAGTCTGCTGCCCCCTCTCTCTCGTCCCTGAATGGCGTCGCAGTTGTCTACGACTGGAATGTCGATGCGAACGGTGACGCATCCTGGGATCTTTGGGAGTGGAAGTAGTCCGACAGGGGTAGAAACCCGGCCGCCCGCTAGACGACGCTCGCAGGTACTGGGGCAGTCCCAAAGGACCGGTGCTGTTGGTGGTGCCCCCGGGAGGATTTGAACCTCCGACCGGTGGATTAGAAGGCCACTGCTCTATCCGGGCTGAGCTACGGGGGCGGGTGACCGAGACTACCGCTAGCCCCGGAAACGCCCCGGTCTGACCTCGTCGAGGACGAGCCCGCCAAATGCCGGCGACGGCCCAACCCCGAGAGCCAGTTCGGCGGTCAGCCGACCTGCCCCGGGAGCGGTCTGAATACCGGTCCCGCCCTGGCCGACACACCAAACGAACGTGGGTTGGTTGGGATCCGGGCCGATGACCATCGACCGGTCGGGAGCGAAGGTCCGCAGGCCCACCCAGGCCGAGTTGACCGACCGGATGTCTAACGTCGTGGCCTCGTTGAGGCGCTCAATGGCCAGCGCCACGTCGACCTCCTCGGGTTTCGGGTCACAGGGCTCCGACGGGTTCTCCTCGGCTAGGGAACAGAGCATCTGCGGCCCGTCGTCTCGGAGGTACCAGTCGAGGTCGATGTCGCCGACGAATGCCCAGCCGGTGGTGTCTAGTCCCGGGCCGTCGACCATGAATGCTGTGCGACGCATGGGGGGGAGACCTACTGATTCCACGCCGGCTGTGGTCGCCACCA
>JAKURX010000065.1 GCA_022451505.1 Acidimicrobiales bacterium
TGGGGTGTCCACCTCGGAGCCGTAGCAGCCCACGTCGCTGTAGCCAAGGTCGTCCACCAGGACGACCAGTACGTTCGGGGCACTGTCCGGGGCGGTGGGCGGGCGTGTCCAGGCCGGGGTTGAGGTCGACATGATCCGTCCAACCTCGCCGGTGAATCCCGCGTAGGCGGCTGTCGGGTCGGCCGCTGTTTCGTCGGTGGTCATCGTGCTCCTGGGTGCGGCCGCCGCCGGGCCTGACCTGCGGTCAGGTGGTGGACGAACTTACCCCTCCCCTGGTGAGCCGACGGAGCAGGGACACCGGTAGCACCATGGCTGCACACACTGCAGCCATCAGGGCGAAGGCGCCGCCGAAGCCGGCAGACGTGTCGGCCACCCAGCCCATCACGAGGGGCCCGGTCACCCCTCCCACCTCGGCCACCGCGAACCACAGCCCGTAGGCCACCCCGATGTTGGTCGGCCCCACGGGCTCCGATTCCATGAGGGCCACCAGGACGAGGGGCACCAGGGCGAACCGTACTCCGGAGGCAACCACCGGTATCGGGTCCAGCGCTGTGGGCAGCGCCACCACGGCCAGGATCCCCACGGCCACCACGGCCAGCAGTACGACCATGGCTGAGGGCAGGCGCCGGCGGTCCGTCTGTTGCGGCACGACCAGCGAGGTAACCACCCCGACCAGGCCACTCAGGGCGACCCAGTTTGCGGCCGCCATGGGCGAGAAGCCGCTGTGTTCCCGCAGGGCTTCGGGCATCCAACCCCCTAGGCCGTGGCCGATGAAGAACACGCCGAGTCCTAGCACGAGCACGATGCGGACCTCAGGGCTGGCCAGCAGGGCACGCCGATCGCCAGAGCCGGCGGCCGGTGACCCGAGGCTGACCGGGGGCTCTGGGCCACGGCCCGAGACGACCAGCCAAACGCCCAGGGCCAGAACGATGAGGCTCGTCTCCACCACGATGGTTGTGCGCCATGACCCGGTGAGGGGCATGAGTACCGAGTTGGAGAGGACCAGGGTGGCCATGCCCCCGATGGCCGGCATGGTGCTGTACACCCCGATGGCCAAGCGCCGCTCGCGCTTGTCGGCGAACCACAGGCCGACGGCCTTCGGGGCGCCGGCCGAGATGAGGGGACCGCCGACGCCGAACAGAGCAATGGCCAACCAGAGCGATCCCAGCCCTCCGGCCGACGCCCGCAGGAACCCGCTGGCCGCCACCACAAGGGACCCCAGCACGATGCCCCGGCGCACGCCGAGGCGGTCCAGCAGCCGTCCGCCTGCCGGGGCGCTCACGATGTAGACGAGCTGCCACGCCCCGAGAGCCAACCCCATGGCGCTGCGGCTGAGGCCCAGGTCGGCCCGGACCTCCCCGACCAGCGGGGGGACCGACATGGCCACCACCCCGAAGGCGAAGTAGACGCCGCATACCCCGCTGAACAGCACCCACCGGTAGGGAGGGTGGAGGTCCTGGGCTGGTGTCACCGCCGGATGCTCGCACGGTCCGCCGGAGGGGGCCCGACCGGGTCCCCGGTTCCGGGGCCCCATCTGCGAACCTGTCGCCGTGGACGAGCTCCGGTGGACCGCTGACGACCTGCTTGCTTCCCGGTTGGACCGGCCCATCCTGGTCGTGGCCTTCCGCGGCCTCTTCGACGCCGCCGGCTCGGCCACCTCGGCCGTCGAGTGGCTGGTCGAGCGTCTGGACAGTTCAGAAATCGGCGATGTCGACCCGGAGACGTTCTTCGACTTCACCCAGGAGCGACCTATCGTGGAGTTCGACGGTCACGGAGTTCGACGGGTCCGGTGGGCCGCCAACCGGGTACTAGCCGTCCGGACCCCGGAGGGCCAACGCGACCTGGTGCTGGTGGCCGGCGTGGAACCGCACCTTCGGTGGCGAACATTCACCGAAGCCCTGCGGGAGGCAGCCGCCCGGACAGAGAGCCAGATGGTGGTGACCCTCGGGTCGATGAGCGGCATGTCGCCCCACTCCCGACCCCCGGCGGTCACCGGGAGTTCCACCAATCGAGACCTAGCCGAGCGCCTCGGCCTGGACAACCCCTCCTACCAGGGCCCAACCGGCGTGGTGGGGGTGCTGCTCGACACCATGGACCGGGCCGGGGTCCCGGCCATCTCCCTCCGGGTCTCGGTGCCGTACTACCTACCGGACTCCCCCAACCCGAAGGCCACCCGGGCCCTCCTGCGACGGTTCGAGCAGGTGACCGGCGTGGACACGGCCCATGCCGCCCTGGACGGGCCGGCCGCCGAGTGGCAGTTGCGGGTCGACCAGGCGGTAGCCGGCGATGAGGAGGTGACCGAGCACGTCCGTCGGCTGGAGTCCCAGGTGGACCGATCCGAGGACCTGATGCCGCGGGGCGACGACCTGGCCGCCGAGCTGGAAGCCTTCCTGCGGGACCAGGACCAACGCCACTCCGACGAGGACTGAGCCGGTCCGGCGGGCCAGACTCCGCCCATGGACTTCGACGTGCTGCTCACCACCGTGAAACGAGAAGGGAGTGCCCTGCTGGCCGCTGTGGGCCGGGACCCGGGTGCCCGCGTTGAGCACTGCCCTGACTGGGACAATGCCGCCCTGGCCGAACATCTCCGGACGGTCTGGACCTTCATGGCCACTCAGGTGTCGGCCGCCCGGCCCGAGAAGGCGAGCCGGCCCGATGCCGACGACGGGTCCACGGCCGCCGAGCAACTCGACGCTCTGGTCTCCCTCCTCTCGGGGACCGACCCCGGCGCCCCGTGCTGGAACTGGTGTCCCGAGGACGGCCGGACCGTGTCGTGGATGGTGCGGCGCATGGCCCACGAGAACTCGATGCACCGGTGGGACGCGGAGAACGCCGTCGGCGAGGCCGCGCCGTTCGATGGGGACCTGGCGCGCGACGCCGTGGACGAGATTCTCGATGTCGCCTGGCAGTACGGGATGAGGGGCCCGGTCAGTGGGTATCCCACGTCGACCCTCCACCTGCACCGGACCGATGGCGAGGGTGAGTGGATGCTCTCGTCAGTCGATGACCATCTGGTCGTGGGCCACGAGCACGCCAAGGGGGATGCTGCGGTGCAGGGCACCGCGTCGGATCTGGCGCTGCTGGTGTGGGGACGCCGCCGACCGACCGTCGAGGTGTTCGGTGACGAGGCGGTCCTCGACGCCTGGCTGGCTCTGACGCCCTGACCGCTAATCCTTCTCGGTGCCGACGATGCCCACGAAGGACACCATTTCGCCTGGGTAGCCCCCGAGGTTGTGCACGAGGGCGCGGCTGCGGTCGGCCAACGTGCCGATCCTCCGCTCCTCGGGTGCCCGCCCCCGGAGTTGCAGCCACGCCTCGTAGTGCATGCGCAGGCCGCTGGCTCCCACCGGGTGGCCGAAGCTCTTCAGCCCGCCGTCCGGGTTCACTGGTAGGTCGCCGTCCAGGGCGAACGTCCCGTCCAGGACCTCGCGCCATGCGGTGCCTCGGTCGCAGAACCCGAGGTCTTCCATGAGGACAAGCTCGGTGGGCGTGAAGCAGTCGTGGACCTCGGCCATGGCCAGCTCGGCACGGGGGTCGGTGATCCCGGCCTGGGCATAGGCGTCGGCAGCCGACGCCGCACACTCGGGCAGCGTGGTGAAGTCGAACGACGGGTCGACCAGGCCGGAACCGTTGCCGGCCACCAGCGACAAGGCCTTCACATACAGCGGGTCGTCGCAGAGGTCGGCGGCCTGCTCGGCGGAAACCACGATGGCCGCTGCCGCCCCGTCTGCCACTCCGGCGCAGTCGAAGACCGAGAGGCGGCCGGCCACGGCGGCCATGTCGCAGATGACCTCGGCCGAGGTCTCCTGGCGGAACTGAGCCAGTTCGTTGCGAGCCCCGTTGTAGTGGTTTTTCTCGGCGATCCGCGCCACCACGTGGCGCAGATCGTCCTCGTCGATCCCGTACCGCTCGGCATAGGCGGGCAGGATGAGGCTGAACATGGCCGCCGCGGTGAGCGTGCGGTTGGTCCCGTCGGTGGGGATCGGGAAGGCGTTGAGGCCCTGGTAGCCGCCGTCCTTGACCTTCTCGGCACCGATGGCCACCGCCACGTCGTAGGCCCCGGAGGCCACCGCATAGCAGGCCTGGCGCAGCGCCTCCGAGCCGGTGGCGCAGTAGTTCTCGACCCGGGTCACGGGGCGGTTATCCAGTCGGAGCGGGGTGGCCAGCGAGATGCCCGACGCCGAGGACTGCGAGGTTCCGTACCAGTAGGCGTCGATGTCGTCCTTGGTCATGCCCGCCGAGGCCAAGGCCAGGCCGTGGGCTTCGATCAGCAGGTCGTCCAGGGAGCGGTCCCAGTGTTCGCGAAACGGCGTACAGCCCATACCTACGATCGCTACCCGATCGCGGATTCCGTGTGAGGCCATGTCGTCGCTCCCCGCTCAGCCCCGGAGGGGCCGGCCTTTCCAGAAGTAGTTGTGCAGGCCGTCCGCCGTGAACAGCCGGCGGAACACCATCTCCACCCGGGTGCCGATCTCTACCTCCGACGGGTCCACGTCGGTCAGCTCGACGGGCATCCTCCCGCCTCCGTCGAAGTCAACTACGGCGAACACCACCGGCGGGCTGGGCGAGTAGGCCAGGCGGTCGACGGTGAAGGTGGCCACGGTGCCCTCGGCGTCGGCCATGGGCGCTGGTTCCATATCGTCGACCTCGCCGCTGGAGATCCCTACCCGCGACGGCGGGAGGTGGGTGATGCCGGTGGACCGGTCGGTGGAGCCCACGAAGCCGTGCTTCCAGTCGCTTCGCCGGGCGGCGGCCGACGACGACGGGCGGTTGGGCTCCGGTCGGTTGGGCGGCTGGACCTCTAGGAGGCCCCGCCAGGCCAGGTACAAGGCGTAGGACACGTCGGCCCGATCCTCAACTTGGTTTGCTACCGACCGGGTCGGCCGTCCAGCGGCCAGGGCGTCGGTGGCCCGGAAGAACAGGACCTCGCAGCCGTCGGCCAGCACGACGAGGGCCACTACGTCGCCCGGCGTCGCACCGTCGAGGACGTCGGCCAGCAGGAGCGTCGGATGGGCGGCACCGGCGTTCCCGACCGTGTCGGTCCGGTCTTCGGCGACGGCCACACCTAGGGCGGCGGCCGCCTTCTTGGTGGCCCGACTGTGCAAGCCGGCTACCACGGCGACTGTCACGTCAGCGGCCGTCAGGTTGGTGGCCTCCAGGGCATCAGTCCAGGCCCGGTGGGCCAGGGGCAGGTAGGCCTGCTCACCGAACCGGGCCTCCCAGGTCCGGGAGTGTGCCTCGCCGGGGGTCCGCCATCGGTCGGTGAATTCGGCCGTGGCCGTGGCTCCTCCCAGATACTCGGCCAACAGCGGGCCGTCCTCGTCGGACCCGACCAGTACGGCTGTCGCGGCGTCGCCGCCGCCCCCGTCCTCGGGACCGGTAGGCAGGCCGACCCGGAGGTCGGAGGCCACCACCAGAGTGCGGTCGCCAGAGGCCAGGGCGGTGCGAAGGGCTCCGACCGCCGATCGGGGCGCTCCGCCGAAGTCCAGGGCCGGGACCGAGGCGTCCAGGCGTAGGGCGGCGTGGACGACTGTGGCGTTGGTCTTGTCCAAATAGGCGGGGGCGACCGTCGAAAACCAGAGGGCCCGGGGAGTGGGGGTACCGCCGGCCAGGGCTTGGCGGGCCGCCTCCACGCCCATGGTGGTGGTGTCCTCGTCGAACGAGGCGACGGCGCGGTGCCCGCGACCACCGCCGGCGCCCATCACCTCGGCGATAGCCGAACGGGCGAGACGCCGGTAGGGCACGTGGGCGCCGTAGGCGAGGATCCCCCGTGTGCCGTTCATGCTCTCCTCCCGTCCGGTGGCTTCCCTACGGGCGGTGTCGCCACCGGCCCGCACAAATCTGACGAACCGTCAGATTCTAGGGGGGTGGACGGTGGAACCGCGAGTTCCGGTCCGGAAGCCTGTCATTCCGGGGCAGACCGCTTGGATGGGGCGCACCTCCGGGGTTCCGGTACGGTAGGGATCTGACACACCGTCAGATCCCACGACCCACCGCACGGCGACCTATGAACTTCGACTTCTCCCCCGAACAGGAGGCCTTCCGGGCCGAGGTCGAAGCGTTCCTGGACGCCAACGACGACCCCGAGGTGTTCGACCCAACCCGGGAAAACATGGCCCAAATCGTCGACACTCCCAAGCGTCGGGCCCTTATGAAGAAGTTGGGCGAACAGGGCTGGCTGGGTATCACCTGGCCCCGGGAGTACGGCGGCCAGGAGGGCGATGGTGTCTACGAGTACATCCTCAACGAGGCCCTGGCCGCCCGCGGTGGCCCCCAAATCGGCAAGGGCGTCGGCATCATCGGCAAGACCCTCATCGCCCACGGTTCGGAGTTCCTCAAGGAGGAGTTCCTCCCAAAGATCCTGACCAACGAGGTGGAGTTCGCCGTCGGCTACAGCGAACCGGAGGCCGGGTCGGATGCCGCTGCCATGAAGCTCAAGGCCACTGAAACCGAGGGCGGCTGGATCCTGAACGGCCAGAAGACCTGGACCACCTCGGCCCACTTCGCCGAGTGGTACTGGGTGGGCGCCCGCACCGACCCGGACGCCCCCAAGCATTTCGGCATCACTCTCTTCCTGGTCCCAATGGATCACCCCGGGATCACCGTGCAGGGCATCTGGACCATGGGCGACGAGCGCACCAACGACGTGTTCTTCGACGACGTGTTCGTCCCCGAGGAGTACGTGGTCGGCCAGCTCAACCACGGCTTCCAGTACATCTCCCAGGCCCTCGACCTGGAACGCTTCACCATGTTCACCTTCTCGCCAGTGAAGCAGCGCCTGGACCTACTACTCGACCACGTTCGTACGACCACCCGGGACGGCCAACCGCTCAGGGAGGACCCGAGGGTACGGTCCCGGATCGCCCGCCTAGCCACCACGGCGGCTGTCGCCCACGGCATGGGCCTCCGGGTGGTGGACGCCTCCATGAAGGCCGAAGCCGGCGGTGGGGCCCCACCCACCATCGAGGCCTCGGAGTACAAACTGTTCACCACTGAGTTCTCCAAGGTGCTGGCCGACGCCTCCATGGACTTGGGAGGGCCTGGGACCCAGCTACGGGTCGGCACCGTCGAAGCCCCCATGGTCGGGCGGGCCGAGTCCACCTACCGCTTCACCGTGCTGGACACCATCGGAGGGGGCACCTCGGAGGTCCAGAAAAACATCATCTCCCGGCGGGGCCTCGGCCTCCCCAAGAACTTCTAGGCCCGGACCGTGGTCGACCGCCCCCTTCTCGACGGTGTGACCGTCCTGGACCTCGCCTCGGTAGGACCCGCTGTACGGGCCTCGCGGTGGCTGGCCGACTGGGGAGCCGACGTGGTCAAGGTGGGGCCCGTCCCCCGGGACGCCGGGGTGCAGATAGTGCCGCCCCCCTACGCCTACAGCGCCCATCGGGGCATGCGCCGGGTGCTCCTCGATCTCAAGTCGGACGGCGGTCGGGAGGCCTTCCTGCGCCTGGCCACCACGGCCGACGTCGTCATCGAGAGCTTCCGACCTGGGGTAGTAGACCGACTGGGCATCGGCCACGAAGCCGTCAGAGCCCGGAATCCGGGGATCGTCTACTGCTCCACCACCGGCTACGGCCAGAGCGGCCCCCGCGCCGGCTGGGCCGGCCACGACCTGAACTACCTGGCCGTCGGCGGCTACCTCCACTGCTCAGGACGCGACTGCGACGGCGGACCGGCCCTACCTGGAGCCACGGTGGCCGACAGCGCCGGGGGCGGCCTCCAGGCGGTGGCTGCCATCTGCGCTGCCCTGGCTGCCCGAGCCGTGACCGGAGAGGGCACTCGCCTGGACGTCTCGATCGCCGACGGCGTCCTGTCTCTCATGTCCCTGGCCGTCGACGAGTACCTGGCCGAAGGAACCCGGCCCGGCCCCCGCCACGGCCTGCTGACCGGGCGGTACGCCTGGTACGACGTCTACCGGGCGGCCGACGACGGATGGCTGGCCGTGGGCGCCATCGAGCCCCACTTCTTCGCCAACCTCTGCCGAGCCCTGGGGTGCGACCGGTGGATTGACCACCAGCACGACGACGACGCCGTCGACGCCATGCGGTCCGACTTCGCCGCCGCCTTCGCCCGACGCAGCCGAGACGAGTGGGTGGCCGACCTGGGACCGGCCGACACCTGCGTGTCAGCCGTCCACGACATCACCGAGGTGGTCGACGACGAGCAGTTCCGGGCCCGGGGCCTATTCACCGAGATCGTCCACCCGACGGCTGGCCTGATCGCCCAGGTGGCTGCCCCCCTGGCCGGTCAGGTCGACGCCACCACCCTGGCCGTCCACGACCAGGCGGTCCCGTGCACCGAGGAGGTCCTGGGTGCCGTCGGCTTCTCCGATGACGAGCTGTCGGTCCTGCGGGCCGAGGGGGTGATCGCGTGACCGCCCCGATCCCCGATGCCCTGACCCCCGTCCCTGAAGAGGTAGAGGCCCGGATCGGCGTCGTGCAGTACGAGGAGGAGGGTGGCTTTCCCGTCGAGCACGGCTACGTCTGGACCACATGTGCTTCGGTCCAGAACGGAAACCCGCTGTTCTGGGACGAGGACATGGCCGCCGACCTCACCGGCGGGCCTATCGCCCCGCCGACCATGCTCTCGGTCTGGTTCCGCCCCCACCACTGGTCCCCAGGGCAATCCGAGCCGGCGGTACCGCTCCAGGCCCACTTCGACCTCAAGGAGAACCTGGACCTCCCCGAGGCCATCATCTCCTCGAATACCAACACCTTCCACGAGCCGGTCCGCATCGGCGACCGGGTGCGGTCCCGGCAGATCCTTCGGTCGGTTAGCGAGCCAAAGACCACACGGCTAGGGCACGGCCGGTTCTGGACCATCGACGTCGAGTACCTCAACCAGGACGATGCCCTCCTGGGCGTGGAGTCCTACACGGCCTTCGGCTACCGACGGCCCGAGGAGGCGGAGCCCACCGACCCGGAGGAGGACGACTGATGACCACCCGACTCCTCCACGGTGACGTGACGGCCGGCGACCGGCTCCCCGACCTGGGCCACGACGTCACAGCCACCACGGTGGTGCTCGGTGCCCTGGCATCGAGGGACTGGCGCCCCATGCACCACGACCGCGACTTCGCCGTACACCGGAACGGCACCCGGGACATCTTCCTCAACACCCCGAACCAGGCGGCGTGGTTCGAGCGCTACGTCACCGACTGGACGGGGCCCACCGGCCGGCTAGGCCGCATGACCTTCCGCATGAACACCCCGGTGTTCCCCGGAGACCACATGGCCTTCTCAGCCACCGTCACCGGGACGGCGGTCGACGACGCCGGCTGCGGCTGGGTCGACCTGGACGTGTCCCTGCGGGTAGGCGAGGTAGTGGCTACCACGTGCGCCGCCCGGGTGTCCCTCCCTCGGGACGCCGATGACAACCCCTGGTCGCGCCGCGGCGACGACTGGCGCCCCTAGGAGTCCGATGGATCTGGCCTTCACCGACGAACAGGACATGCTGCGCGACGCAGTCCGCGGCCTCTGCGCCGACGCCGCC
This sequence comes from Acidimicrobiales bacterium, assembly GCA_022451505.1. Classification (GTDB taxonomy): domain Bacteria; phylum Actinomycetota; class Acidimicrobiia; order Acidimicrobiales; family MedAcidi-G1; genus UBA9410. The sequence goes on from JAKURX010000065.1 coordinate 9,496, forward strand.
GACACCGTGCGGTCCCTGGAAGACGACCCGAAGGGCTACGACGACGGATTCTGGAACCAGCTGGCCACCATGGGCCTGACCGGTCTGATGCTCACCGAGCAACACGGGGGCTCGGCCATGGGCCTCCTGGACGCCGTTGTCGTCTACGAGGAGTTCGGACGCAGCCTGGTGCCATCGCCCCACCTGGCGTCATCAGTGGTGGCGGCCGGGATTCTGGCCGGTGCCGGTTCGCCCGACCAGCAGGCCGAGTGGCTGCCCCTCCTGGCCGCCGGCGAAGCCATTCTCGTCCCGGCGTGGCTGGAGCCCGACAACGGGTCCGGACCGACCGGGGTGCAACTGGAGGCCCATCTCGACGGCGACACGACGGTCCTGACCGGCACCAAGCGCCACGTGCCCTTCGCCTCGTCCGCCGACCGCCTGGTTGTGGTGGCCCGTACCGGAGATGACGTCGACCTCTACTTGGTGGACCCGGCCACCGACGGAGTGTCGCTGACCCTGCAACGCACGGTGGCCGGCGACACCCAGTACCGGGTCGATCTGGACGGCGTGCGTATTCCGACCACCGACCGGATCGGCGACTCCGGAACCGGCTGGGACACCTGGCACACCGTGA
>JAKURX010000066.1 GCA_022451505.1 Acidimicrobiales bacterium
GTCGGTGGTAAACCCGGCCGGTACCGAGATGGCCGGTCCGCCGGGGACGGTGATTCGACAGCAGGAGCGCATCCAGTCCTTGTAGTGGGGGAGGGGTACACCGTCGATTTCGGGTACCGACTCCCAACCGACCGGGAAAGGGGGCACTTGGCGAACCGGCGCCAAAAGGAGGTCAAAACTCTCGGAGCCAGTGAAGAAATCGGCCCACAGCGACCGGTAGCGTTCCTCCTCGGCCACTGCGGAGACCCGATCTTCTTCGGAGAGGTCCCGTCCCACGCCGATTTCGTAGCGGCAGGACTGCTTGATCCGCTCGTCGTCGACCAGGTGAGCCCAGGACAGCCAGTAGGACAGGCCCCTTAGTACGTCGAAGGGTTTATCTGATGCAGAAAGGTCGGGCTCGGCCTCGTCCACGCGCCATCCGGCGTCAGCCAAGGCATTTACAGCGACCTCGGTGACCCGGCGGACCTCCGGATCCACAGGAAGCCCGCCGAGGTCGGGGGAATAGGCCACCCGCGGCGGACCGGCCGGGGTCAGGGGGCCGAGGTCACCGATCAGTACACCGTGGAACAGAGCCACGTCGCCCACCGTTCGGCCCATCGGCCCGACGGTTGACATCCGAATCACCGACGGCCGGGGTTCTTCGTGCGGAATGGAGCCCGACGACGGTCGGAAGCCGACCACGCCGCAAAAGGAGGCCGGGTTCCGCAATGATCCGCCAAGGTCCGACCCATCGGCCAGGGACAGCGAACCGCAGGCCAGAGCTGCGGCCGCCCCGCCGCTGGAGCCTCCCGAGGTCCGGGTGGGGTCCCAGGGATTGCGGGTTGTTCCCAACACGGGGTTGAAGGTCTGCGAGCCAGATCCCAGTTCCGGGGTGTTGGTCTTACCGACCGACACCATGCCGCTGGCCCGGATTGCGGTCACTAAGGGGTGGTCCTTGCCGGGAACATGGTCGGCGTAGGCGAGGCTCCCAAACGTCGTACGCATTCCGGCCGTCGGGAGGAGGTCCTTGAAGGCCGTCACCAGGCCGCGGAGCGGGGCATCGGCCAACAGCGCCGAGTCGTTGTCGAGACGTCCCGCCAAGTCCTCGGCGCCCTCCCAGTCGACGGTGGGGATGGCGTTGACCACAGGTTCGGTCAGTTCAGCGTGGGTGCGGCAGTCAGCAAGGAGTTCCCGGCACGATGCCTGGCCGGTCTCCAGAAGGGTCCGTTGCTCTGTGGCCGGAAGACCAGCGAGGTCCATTGTCGGCGCACCCTAGGACACGTCGGGGTGCCGGCTTGGATTGTCAGAACTGGACTAGTGGCTGTGTAGTTCCCAGCCGTGGGGGACCGACAGCCCAAACTCAGTGCAGGCGTCGGCCACGGCGATGAACAGGAACTTACCGAACGACCGTTCGCATCCAATGAGGAACGACGTCTGAGCGCCCTCGTCGTCGCGAACTAGGTCACAGCCGACGTTGCCCACTGATGCCGAGAACACGGCGCCGTCTGGGGTGAGCTCGTCGGACAGGTCCAGGTTGCAGATCTTGTTCAGGGCCGCTGTGGCATTGGAGCCGCTGATTCGCAGCATGGCCCGACCGTGGGTTATGTCGATGACGGTGACGAATCCCTCGGTGGGGATGGTCGATGCGATGGTCGACGCTTGTCCAGCGGGGGCGTAGATGGTCCACTCGTCGGGGCGGGTTCCGCATACGAGGGCGCCGTCGGCACGTCGCTGGCTCCTCCCGTAGGCCACGCCCAGTTCGGACGCCGCTGCCGTATCGGCACCGGCCCGAACCTGGACCTTGGTAGTTGAGGCCGAATCGGTCACCGTGACGCTCCCGTCCGGGGTGCTGAGCGGACCGATGTCTACCGGGCTGTTGAAGGTGATCTCAGACACGTTGCCGTGCTCCTTCCGGATCGACGTGGGCGTGGTGTTCCTGGACGGTGGCGGTAATCCGCCGTCCGTCGGCGAGCAGCACGGTGATTGATGAGCCCGCGGCAGCCAGTGACGGGTTGACCTGAGCTAGACAGACCGATCGGCCGAGTGTCGGTGACATGCGGCTCGAGGTGATTCGTCCCAGGATCGTGTTTGAATCGCCGTCCACGATCTGTGCGGCCTCTTCAGGGACGATCGCGGGATCGTCGGTTTGGACTCCGACCAGTATGGGCAGGTCGGTTCGCTCGTAGGCGGCCTTCAGCTCGGGCAGACCAATGGTGTCCGGCTTGTCTAGCTTGACCAACCCGCCGAGGCCGGCTGTCGGGGCTTTACTCAGCCCATCGGTGTCCTGACCCACGATGTAGTGGCCCTTCTCCAGCCGCAGGATGCGCTGGGCTTCGACGCCGAACGGGCGGCAGCCGAGATCGTCGCCCTGGGTGAGGAGTTCCTCCCAAACGTGGAGCGCATGGCCGGACGGTACGTGGAGCTCGTAGGAGAGTTCCCCGGTGAAACCGATGCGCCAGATGATGCAGTCGGACACACCGGCCACGGTGCCCTGGCGCACGCTGAAGTACGGGAAGGCATCAGCACTCAGGGCGACCCCCTCCACGATGCGCTCCAGCAGGGTTCGGGAGTGCGGCCCGGCCACGTTGATGCTGGTCAGGCCACCGGTTACAGCAGTCACGTGCACTTGCCACTCGGGGCGGTAGGTCTGCAGCCAGTCCTCCAGCAGCTCCCAGACGGCTCCGGCGCCTGATGAGGTACAGGTCATGAGCCAGTGGTCCTCGCCCAGGCGGCCGGTCACGCCGTCATCGGAGACGACTCCGTCCTCGGCCACCATGGTGCCGTAGCGCACCCGTCCGATGTCTAGTTTGCTCCACTTGTTGACGTAGACGAGTTCAAGGAGCTTCGACACGTCAGGGCCGCGGAGGTCCAGCTTCCCGAGCGGGGTGACGTCAATCAGGCCGACGTTGTTCCGCACATTGTCGGCTTCGCCCATGGGATCGCCGTAATGGTCAGGACGCACCCACTGCCCGGCCAGGAGCGGCGAGGCGCCGTGGGCGTCGTGCCAGTCTTGGAGAGCTGATCGGCGCACCGGTTCGTGGATCCGACCGGCCAGCGCACCAAGTGTGATGGGGGCGAAGGGAGGCCGCCACACGGTTGTGCCAATCTCGGCCATGGACACCTTGTTGGCCTCGGCCAACACGGCGGCGGCGTTGACTGTTTCCAACTTGCCCTGAGATGGGCCCATTGTCACGGTCGTGTACCGCTTCATGAGCTCGATGGAGTCAAAGCCCTCCTTGGAGGCCTGGATGAGGTCTTTTGAGGACACGTCTTCGGAGAAGTCGACCATGCCGTGGGTTGTGCTCCGGTAGCACTCTGGGTGCGGCGAACGGGTCAAAGGAGTCCGGTTGTCCACCATTTCGGCCGGCTTGTCCCAGGTGGGGTCGTCCGACCTGGCCGTCTGAGCCACCCGGTTGTGGCGACGCCGTAGCGCACGGTTGGCCGCCAACTCACCGGTGGCCCGACCATGGGCCTCCAACTCGGCGGTCGACCCGTCACCGGCAATGCCGCCCGCAGCCAGGATGTTGTTGGGCAACGAATTGGAGAAGTACCGGGCTGCCGTGGCGTCATAGACGGGGCGATCGCCGGCCATGTTCAGTAACGAGGTTGGAGCAGTCCAGCCTGTGGCCGTGACCACCAGGTCGGCGTTAAGGGTCCGTCCGTCGCTCAACGCGACCTTGGACACGCGGCTCTTGCCCTCCACGGACACAATGCTTTCGCCCTTGCGGGCGTCAAGCACGGCCACGACTTCTACGCCGACCCGCTCCAGATCGGTGACTGCCGCGTCCCCGTCGGGGTTGGCGGTCATGACTACGGCCTTGTTCCCTGGCTTCACAGCCCAGAGGTTGATGAGCCGTCGGGTGGCGCCGGAGAGCATGACGCCCGGGGTGTCGTTGCCGGCGAATACGTACGGACGTTCCACCAGGCCGGGGGCCACGACCATTACTCCGGCCCGGGCCTTGATGAGGCGCTCGGGGGCGATGTCGTGGCTTCGCTGCATGATGGAAATCCAGTTGTGGTCGTAGCGTCCGGTCACCGTGGAGTCGACCAGCACCTCGATGTTGCCGTGGGCTCGGCAGGCAGCGGCGAGGTCCGCACCCTGTGCCCGTTGGGTGTCGTCACCCCATAGGAGGTGTCCGCCGAGGTCGCCGTACTGCTCGACGAGGAGGACCGAGGCACCGTCGTCGGCGGCTGCCAGAGCGGCGCCCATACCGGCCGGGCCTCCACCCGCCACAAGGACATCCGGGTGGAGGTACCGCTTGTCGTAGGCACCGTGCGTACTGGTTTCCCAGTGGATTCGGCCACCTGGGGCGAACTTCTTCAGGACCTTTTGGTACAACGGCCACAGAAACCGCGGGCGCATAAAGGTCTTGTAGTAAAAGCCCGAGGACAGGAACCGGCCCACTAACTGGTTGGCGGCACCGAGGTCAAACTCGAGGCTGGGCCACACGTTCTGGGAGCTGACCATCATGTTGGCTTCCAGGGGGCGGCTGCCGGCCCGGACATTGGGTTCGTCCCCGACCTGTACGAACAGGTTTGGGTCCCAGTGGTCAGCGGTCAGGATGCCGCGCTTGCGGTGGTATTTCATGCTGCGGCCGAAGACATCAACTCCACTGGCTGCAATAGCCGAGGCGATGGTGTCGCCCTGGTAACCGATGATGGCCTTTCCGTTCCAGGTGAACGACAGGCTCGTGGACCGGTCAATTGTCTCGCCCGGTTGGGCGGTAAGTCGGTTAGTCATGACGCCTCCTGGCCGCGGATCTCGTTGGTCGCGGTGTTGCGCTCAATGGTGAAGTAGCGACGGCAGCCGCCCCGGCAGTACCAGGTCTCGGTGACCCAGTCAGCGGGGTTCTTGCGCATGTACAGGTATTCACGCCACTCGATCAGCGAAGCCGTCGAGGGGTCGGGACGGGGAACGAGCTCCCCGCAGTTCCGCAGGTCGCCCGAGTTCCGGGGACCACAGTTGGGGCAAGGTACGACAATCATTAGTGGCCCACCGCCGCTGCGCCCTTTTCACCGACGAGGTCTCCCTCGGTGAAGCGCTCAATTCCGAACGGGGTGATCAGGTCCGCTGTGCGGCCGGTGGCGATCGTCTCCGCCAGGGTTTCGCCGGCCACCGGGCCGGCCTTGAATCCGTAGGTACCCCAGCCAACGTCGACTAGGTAGCCCTCCACGGGCGTGAAGCCCATGACAGGGGAGTAGTCGGGGGTCATGTCGCAGAGGCCCGACCACTGACGCAGCAGGCGCATTTTGGAGATGCCTGGCATGAGCTCCAGCACGTGTCCGGCCAGTTCCTCGGTGAACTCGAGGGTTCCGTTGACCCGGTAGGTACCTACAGGGTCAACGGAGGCGCCGAACACGAGCTCGCCCCGGTCGGTCTGGCTGACGTAGACGTGCAGCGAACCCGACACGACCACCGTGGGCAGGAACACCTTGCACGGTTCGGTGACCGCGGCCTGTAGCGGGTGAGTGGTGATGGGCAGAGGCACGCCAGCCATATTGGAGATGAGTGAGGCCCAGCCGGCTGTGCAGTTGACGACCACGGGGGTGTTGATGTCCCCGCGACTGGTCTTCACACCGGTGACCCGGCCGCCGGCTCCCTTTCCGCCGGGCCCGGAGCCGCCTTCAACGTTGATGTCGAGGACTTCGGTCTCCTGGAGGATGTGAACCCCGTGGTGGTCGGCGCCCCGGGCGTAGCCCCAGACGACGGCGTCGTGGCGGACGATGCCGCCAGGGGGGTGGTAAAGGGCGCCCATGATCGGGTACCGGGTGTTCGACGAGACGTCCAGGCTTGGGGCCTGCTTCTTTACCTCCTGGGGGTCAATCACGCTGGAGTCGATGCCCTGGAGCTTGTTGACCTCGGCTCGCCAGTGCATGGTCCGTAGCGCTCCGTCGGTGTGGGCCAGGGTGAGGTGGCCCCGCCGGGAGAACATGATGTTCAGGTTCAGGTCGATGGACATTGTGTTGTAGAGATCCAGTGACCGGTCGTAAAAGGCCACGCCCTCAGGCGTGAGGTAGTTGGAGCGGACGATGGCCGTGTTGCGTCCGGAGCCGCCGCCACCGATGTACCCCTTGTCGACGACGGCCACGTTTGTGATGCCGTGGTTCTCGGCGAGGTAGTAAGCGGTGGCCAGACCGTGCAGACCGCCACCTATGACGACGACGTCGTACGAGTCGCGCATCTCCGGGCGGCGCCACATCCGTGGCCAGTCACCCCTGGTCAGGCCATGCTTGATGAGTGCGCCTGCTGAGTACTTCGGGGGTCGCTTCCCCATTGGCTAGTTCACCTTCCTTGCTTGGTCCTCGACGCTGCGCCACGGAAGCGGGTTGATCCCGGTGCCGTAGAGCGGCTGGTCGTCGGTTTCGTCGCCGGCGGGAATCCGTGAGATCCCGACGAACCGGTCAGCGAGCATGTTGTGGAACCGATGTAGCGGCTCCTCGAACCGTGGGGAGAGGCGACCAGGCGTGTAGCTGCCGGTCGACAGGCCTTTTTGTCCCCGTTGGACGATGTCGATGTCCTCGGCATTTACGTCTAGCCAGAAGTTTCGGGTGACGGCGAAGTCCTCGTCGGCCACCTGTGGGTTAGAGGGGGGAAGCAACCAGGTGCAGTGTTCGCGGGTGAGGTCGGGAGCTACGGGGTCCAGGCGCATCACGAAGACGTGGTTGGGCAGGATGCTGAGGAGAACGTTGGGGAACAAGGCGATGAAGCGGCCGCTGGCCATGTCGGGCTGGCTGAGCCCTTCGGCTGGAGGCAAGGCGTCCCAGTCGCCACGCTCGTCGTTGGATAGAGGGGTGGTGGTCTGGCCGCAGTACATGCCGGTGCCCTGGTAGCGGTAGTGGTCCTGGACGCGGGAGACCTTGGCAAGTTCCGGATGCACCCAGCGGAGGTGGTAGTACTCCTGGAAGTTCTCGGAGACGAGCTTCCAGTTGGCTGCGAATTCGAAGTCCCGGGTGAGATGGCTGCGCCATCCGGCGAGTCGGTAGCCGGCAAGGCGTTGATCGAGGTCACCGAACCAGTGCTCGATCGGCGACGTCTCATCGGATAGGCAGACGAACAGGAGGCACTGCCAGGAGGCCACTCGTACCGTGTGGAGCCCGTAGTTGGTGGTGTCGAATCGGTCCACGCCGGCGTCGGCGAACTGGGGGGTGGCCACCAAGGCGCCGTCGCGGTCGTAGGTCCAACGGTGGTAGGGGCAGCGGATGGTCAACCCGAGGGTGCAGTCGTCCTCCAGCAGCTCAGTGCCGCGGTGTCGACAGGCGTTGAAGTAGCCGCGCAGGTCGCCGTTCTGGTTGCGGGTGAGGATCACAGAACGGCCGGCGACGGACCGCACGATGGCGCTACCCGGGGCGTCCAACTCGTCGTGGGTTCCCACGCAAACCCAGGAGGTGGAAAAGACCCGCTCCTGCTCCTCGGCGTAAAAGGCCGGGTCGGCGTATACGGCGGCCGGGAGGGCGTGAGCCTCCAGTATTGGGCGGCGGGTACCCACCCAGGCCTCCTCGGAGGTCCAGTGGGTCCCGGTAGCGGCGGTCAGCGCGTCGGTTGGGGTCTTCATGGGCGCGTGCGCCCCCCTACTGAAGAGAGGGGCGGGGAAAAGGTATGCCCGGTTTCACTCGGTGTAAAGGATGTGTACTCTCATGGTGGTATGAGGCAGATCGATACCCCGGGATCGACCGACCTTCCGAGCACCCAGGGGCTGACCACGTTCGCCATCGTGGCCCGGCACCACAGCTTCTCCAGCGCCGCGGAGGAGCTCGAGGTGGGACAGTCGGCGGTGAGCCACGCCATCCGGCAACTAGAGCGGTGGTTTGGGTGTGCCCTCTTCGATCGTGACCACCGGGGCATTCGCCTCACCGAGGAGGGGCGGATCCTGGCCGACGGAGTGGGCGCCGGCCTGGCCCGGGTCCACCAAGCCGTCCGCGACGTCCAGAACCTTCAAGATCTGGCCACCGAGGTCGTGACCATTTCGGTCTCCACGGCGACGGCCAGCCACTGGTTGATACCCAGACTGACCCGGTTCAAGGTGGCCCATCCCGAGATCGACGTCCGCTGTGTGACCACCGATTCTGATCGGAATTTCGACACCGGCACGGTTGACCTCTTTGTCCCCGTGGGCCGGGCCCGCTGGCCAGGATGCCAGCGATGGCCGCTAATGGAGGAGACGGTCTATCCGATCTGTAGTCCCGGATACGCGGCGTCCCTGGGCCCCACCCCGTGGTCCCTGGGGGTCCTCATGGGAGCCGAACTCCTGACGCTACAGGAGCGCCACCGGTCGAGGATGCGGTGGTCGGAGTGGTTCAAGGCACTGGGAGCCGGCGCGCCAGACGGAACGGGGCTGGGAGTTACAAACGACTACACGGTGTTGCTGCATGCCGCAATGGAAGGCCAGGGGGTGGGCCTGGGCTGGCACCACCTGGTCCACGATCTGGTCCAGCAAGGCCGCCTAGTTAGGCCGGTCGCTGAATTGGTCACGACCGCTGAGCCGATGTGGCTCAACGCGCCACCGGGACGGGCCCTCACCTCGGCCACCGAGGTGCTGCGGGACTGGCTCCTGACCGCCGACTGAGGACGCTCCTCTACTCAAAGAGGGACCTAGGGTGGGCCGATGCCAGAACTGCACGTCGTCAACCACCCCCTGGTCAGCCACAAGCTGACCCAAATGCGGCGGGCCGAGACACCCAGCGAACGGTTCCGACAGTTGCTGACCGAGACCAGCCTCCTCCTGGCCTACGAGGTAACCCGCGAACTACCACTGAGAAGCGTGCGAATCACTACACCGATGACCGACACAGACCAGCCCGAATTGGTCGAGGAGCCCGTGGTGGTGTCCATACTGCGCGCCGGCAACGGGCTGCTAGACGGCGTTCTCAGGATTATCCCCTCGGCCCGGGTGGGCCACGTCGGCCTTTACCGGGACCACGAAACCCTCGAAGCGGTCGAGTACTACTGCAAGCTCCCACCACTAGAGGGACAGACGGTCATCGTCGTCGACCCGATGCTGGCCACTGGAAACTCGGCGAGCGCCGCCCTCGACCGGGTGAAGCGGGACGGGCCCGCCGCTATCAGATTCTTGTGCCTCCTGGCTGCTCCGGAGGGGATCGCTGCGCTCCAAAACGCCCACCCGGATGTCGCCATCTGGACCGCGGCAGTCGACGAGTGCCTAAACGAGGTTGGCTACATCGTGCCGGGCCTCGGCGACGCCGGTGACCGGATCTTCGGCACGAGCTGAACGTGGAGCCCGTCGGCTCCTCCCAGCGGCGGCGGTAGCCGCCGTCGGGGTCCTGATCGCCGTGCTGGCTGGACCGGCAGGGGCCGAGACGGATGACAGTGGTACTTCCGAAAGAGTCGGAGGGCTTACTGAGCAATTCGAAGAAGCCCCAGGCGTGGTCCACCTGACCTTTGACGACGGCCCCGACCAGGTGTTCACCCCGGTGCTCCTCGATCTCCTCGACCGCCACGGGGTTAAGGCCACCTTCTTCCCCCTCGGCCGGAACCTGGAGCCCCGATGGGGGCAGGACGACGTACAGGAACTGCTGAGCCGGGGACACGCCATCGGGAACCACTCGTGGCATCACCGGAGACTCACGGAGCACCATCCGTTCGACGTGGCCGTCGACCTCGAGGAGGCCTCGCTGCTCCTCCGGGATCTGGCTGGGTTCCGACCGTCCTGCTGGCGGGCGCCCTACGGGGAGCGGAACGAGATGGTACTGGCCGTCGCCGGGTCCCTAGGAATGGAGCACGTGGATTGGACAGCCGATCCGCAGGAGTGGCAGAACCCGTGGGTACCAGTGGTCTTGGCATACCTGACCGGGAAGCGCCACGACGGATCAACGATCCTTCTCCACGACAGGAAATGGCTCTCGCTTCACATCGTGGAAGCGGTTGTCCCGGCATTCAGGGACGACGGCTGGCGCTTCGAGGTTGTGAAATCCTGCCGGACCGGGGCTGAGCGGGAGGCGCGTATGGCCACACGGGCCGAGGGCGAGGTCCCCGTT
>JAKURX010000067.1 GCA_022451505.1 Acidimicrobiales bacterium
GTTGCGGGTCTTGTCGAGGGGGTGTCGCGTTGCCAGCTCTGTGCGCTGTACTCGTTGCGGGGGCTATCGCGGTCTCTGGTGCTGGACCCAGGCGGTATGCATGGGCGGTACGGCATGCAGGCCGGGGCCAGGCCGGGCGCCGGGCCGACGTAGACGGCCGCTGCGGATCAAATGGTGGGGCGCCCCGAGGGGCAGCTCACCACCGGTAGTGGGCGAACGCCTTGTTGGCATCAGCCATCTTGTGGAGGTCCTCCCGGCGCTTCACCGATGAACCCAGGCCGTTCGAAGCATCCATGATCTCGTTAGCCAGCCGCTCAGCCATCGATCGCTCGCGGCGGTCACGGGAGTAATTGACCAGCCAGCGGACGGCCAGCGTATTGGCCCGACGGGGACGGACCTCGACCGGCACCTGGTAGGTGGCACCACCGACCCGGCGGCTACGCACCTCGAGTTGCGGACGGACGTTGTCGATGGCCCGCTTCAGGGTGCCGACCGGCTCGCTACCCGTCTTTTGCTCAACGGTGGAGAGTGCGGTGTAGACGATCCGCTCGGCGGTAGAACGCTTGCCTCGTTGCAGCACTTTGTTGACGAGTTGGGTGACCGCCGTGGACCGGTAAACCGGGTCTGGGGTCAACTCACGACGATCGGCGGGGCCCTTGCGCGGCACGGTCAGCCTTCCTTTTTCGTGCCATAACGGCTACGAGCCTGGCGTCGCTGACCGACGCCCGAGGTATCCAGCGTCCCGCGGATCACCTTGTAGCGAACGCCGGGGAGGTCCTTCACACGGCCGCCGCGGATGAGCACGATGGAGTGCTCCTGGAGGTTGTGTCCCTCACCGGGGATGTAGGCCGTGACCTCGACGCCGGTGGTGAGACGGACACGAGCCACCTTGCGGAGCGCGGAGTTCGGCTTCTTCGGAGTGGTGGTGTAGACCCGGGTGCACACCCCGCGCCGCTGGGGGGCACCCTTAAGCGCAGGCGTGGCTTCCTTGCGGCGCTTGGACTGACGGCCCTTGCGGACCAGTTGCTGGATGGTGGGCACAGACTTACCTCGTCGATTGGAAAAACAGGGATTGCGATACCGCGGCCGGGTACCGGCACCGGCCAACAGCCGAGTCTACGGGCGGGTCTCCCCCACTCACAAACGTGCCACCCGGGCCGGGCCGACGTCACACGGCCAACTACCCGGCCCCGGGGGCCTCCTCGGTCGGAACGCCAATGGCGGTGGCTAGGTCAATCACGTCGGCCTCGTAAGCACCCTCGAAGGCACCCTCGCCCGGGTCGACCTGACCGGCCAGCCATTCAGCGAGGTCCTGTTCCTCGTCAGCCGACGAGTAGAAGTCCATCGGCTTGTAGTCCGGGGCATGGGTGGCCACCCGCCGGTACTCCTCCAGACCGGTCCCGGCAGGGACCAACTTGCCAATGATGATGTTCTCCTTAAGGCCGATGAGCTTGTCGCTCCGGCACTCGATGGCCGCCTCAGTGAGGACCCGGGTGGTCTCCTGGAAGGAGGCCGCTGAGAGCCACGAATCGGTGGCCAACGAGGCCTTGGTGATGCCCATGAGCTCGGGACGGCCCTCGGCGGGACGGCGACTCTCGGCCACCAGCATGCGGTTGGTCTCAGCGAAGAGGCGCTGGTCGACCTGCTCGCCGGGCAGGAAGTCGGACTCGCCGGGGTCGTTGATCTTCACCCGGCGAGTCATCTGACGGACGATGAGCTCGATGTGCTTGTCATGGATGGATACGCCCTGGTCACGGTAGACCTTCTGGACTTCCTCCACGAGGTACTGCTGTGTCTCGCGGACACCCTTGATCTCGAGCAGTTCCTTGGGATCGCGCGGGCCCTCGACGATGGCGTCGCCGGCTCGGACCTCCTGACCGTCGACCACCTCGAGGCGGGACGCCCCAACCACCGTGTAGACCTCCTCGGTGCCGTCGTCGGCCACCACGGTGACCTCCCGGCCTCGTCCCTCGTCCTCGCCGATCCGAACCACGCCGGAGATGCGGGCCAGGGTGGCCTTACCCTTCGGGGTACGGGCCTCGAAAAGCTCCACGACCCGCGGTAGGCCTCCGGCAATGTCCTTGCCGGCCACACCACCGGTGTGGAAGGTACGCATGGTCAGCTGGGTACCGGGCTCGCCGATCGACTGGGCGGCGATCACGCCGACCGCCTCGCCGACCTCGATCGCCTTCCCGGTAGCCAGCGACATGCCGTAGCTGGCCATAGACACGCCGGTGGCCGAGTCGTCGGTGAGCGGCGACAGGACGCGGACACGGTCGATGTCGGGGTCGTCGCGCAACAAGTCGGCCTCGACCTCGCCGACGATCGTCCCGGCGGGAAGCAGGCGCCGACCACCCTTGGCCTTGGCCTTGGCCTTGGCCTTGGCGTGGGCGATGCCCCTACCCTCCGGGTCAGCGACCTCCACATCGTCGGCCAACGTGCGGCTGAACAGGCGGGTCTCCAGGTAGAAGCGCTGGTTCTCCACGTCAGCCTCGATGCCCTCGATCCAGATACCGCGGACAGCGCCCTCGGCCTCGAAAGGATCGGTGTCGTTAACGATCAGCTCTTGTGAGACGTCAACCAGACGACGGGTCAGGTAGCCGGAGTCAGCGGTTCGCAGCGCGGTATCGACCAGGCCCTTCCGGGCACCCGGCGTGGCGATGAAGTACTCCAGCATCGCCAGGCCCTCGCGGAAGTTGGATTTGATGGGCCGGGGGATCATGTCGCCTCGGGGGTTAGCTACCAGGCCGCGCATACCGGCGATCTGGCGAACCTGCATCATGTTGCCCCGAGCACCCGACTTGACCATCATGTCAATCGGGTTGAACCAGTCGGCCTCCAGGGCCTCCACCATCCGCGCCGTGACCTCTGAGGTGGCCGAGTTCCAGATCTCGACCTCCTTCTGGCGACGCTCACCGTCGGTGATGATGCCGCGCCGGAACTGAGTCTCGACCTTCTCGGCGTCCTTCTCATGCCGGTCCAGGATCTCCGCCTTCTCCGAGGGTGTCTTGACGTCGTCGATGGACACGGTCAGCCCGGAACGGCTGGCGTACTCGAAGCAGATGTCCTTGAGGGCGTCCAGACACTCGGCGACCACCTTCTTCGGGTAGCGCCGGGCCAGATCGTCGACGATGAGGCCCAGTTGCTTCTTGTCCATCTGCCGGTTCACGAACGTGATGGCCTTGCCGGGCAGGCCACCGAGCTCGAGGGGCTCCGACGACTTCCGGGGCAAGGCGGCGTTGAAGAACACCCGTCCGGGCGTGGTGGTGTGCCAGGTGGCGGCCATCCCGTTGGCCGGCGTCTCGATCAGCTCCGGGTACTCATCGGACCGGAACTGGATACGGGCGTGCAGGTGAACGTCACCGCTCTCGACAGCCCACCCAAGCTGGTCCACATCGCGGAATACCTTGCCCTCACCGGCTAGCCCCTCGACTTCGGCGGTGAGGTAATAGGCGCCGATGACCATGTCCTGGGTCGGGGTGACCAACGGACGACCGTGAGCCGGACTGAGAACGTTGTTGGCCGACAGCATCAGAACCCGGGCCTCGGCCTGAGCCTCCGACGACAGCGGCAGGTGGACGGCCATCTGGTCACCGTCAAAGTCGGCGTTGAAGGCGGTGCACACCAGCGGGTGGATCCGGATGGCCTTGCCCTCAACCAGCACCGGCTCGAAGGCCTGGATGCCCAGCCGGTGGAGCGTGGGGGCGCGGTTCAGCAGCACCGGGTGCTCGCGAATCACGTCCTCCAGGACGGTCCACACCAGGGGCTTGCGACGCTCGACCATGCGCTTGGCCGACTTGATGTTCTGGGCAAACTCCTCGTCGACCAGCTTCTTCATGACGAACGGTTTGAACAGCTCGAGCGCCATGACCTTGGGCAGGCCGCACTGGTGGAACTTGAGCGTGGGGCCGGCCACGATGACCGACCGGCCCGAGAAGTCGACCCTCTTGCCGAGCAGGTTCTGGCGAAAGCGGCCTTGCTTGCCCTTCAGCATGTCGGACAGCGACTTGAGCGGCCGGTTACCCGGGCCGGTGACCGGACGACCACGACGGCCGTTGTCGAACAGGGCGTCGACGGCCTCCTGGAGCATCCGCTTCTCGTTATTGACGATGATGGTCGGTGCCCCGAGGTCCAGGAGCCGCTTGAGGCGGTTGTTCCGGTTGATGACCCGGCGGTACAGGTCATTCAGGTCGGAAGTTGCGAAACGACCGCCGTCCAACTGCACCATGGGACGCAGTTCCGGCGGGATGACCGGGACGGCGTCCAGGATCATGGCCCGGGGTTCGTTGACCCGACGTCCGTGCTGGTCCCGACGGTTGAAGGCGGCGACGATCTTCAGCCGCTTAATGGCCTTCTGCTTGCGCTGGACGCTGAGCGGCTTCTGGCCCTCCGGCGGGTCAATCATCGACCGGAGCTTGACCTCTTCATCATCGAAGTTGATCCGGTCGATGAGCTGAGCCAGGGCATCGGCACCCATACCACCTTTGAAGTAGTCGCCCCACCGGTCCTCTAACTCGCGCCAGAGCATGTCCTCTTCGACAATCTGGCGGGCAAATAGGCCGGTGAACTCGTCCCATGCCCGGTTCAGAACATCGAGCTCCAGCTCGTACTGCTCCCTGATGAACTGGAGATCCTTTTCTGCCGCCTTGGCCCGGGCCTTCAACTCGGACTCCTTGGCGCCCTCGGCCTCCATCTCGACCAGCTCGCCCTCCAGGTCCTCCTGGCGGCGGTTCAACTCGCGGTCACGCTCCTCCTCGATGGCCAGGCGTTCCTCGGCCAACTCGGCCTCCAGCCCCGGCAGATCTTCGTGGCGCTTCTCCTCGTCGACCCAAACGACCATGTTGGCGGCGAAGTAGATGACCTTCTCTAACTGCTTGGCCTTAAGCTCCTCGCGCGGCTCGGTGCCCATGAGCAGGTAAGCCAGCCAGGACCGAGTGCCCCGTAGGTACCAGATGTGAACGGCCGGGGCGGCCAGCTCGATGTGGCCCATCCGGTCGCGTCGGACCTTGGACCGGGTGACCTCCACGCCGCACCGCTCACAGATAATTCCCTTGAAGCGCACCCGCTTGTACTTGCCGCAGTAGCACTCCCAGTCCTTCTGCGGACCGAAGATCTTCTCGCAGAAGAGCCCGTCCTTCTCCGGCTTCAGGGTGCGGTAGTTGATGGTCTCCGGCTTCTTCACCTCGCCGTTGGACCACATGCGGATGCCGTCCGCGGTAGCCAGGCCGATGCGTAGCTGGTCGAATTCGTTGACGTCGAGCACTGTGTCTTCCTGCGTCTCGTTGTTCGTGTCGTACGGGTCAGTGAACGAGGCCGGCGGCCCGGCGCTCGTCCTCTTCGTCGGAACCCCGCTCCGGGCGGGACAGGTCAATGCCGAGTTCCTCGGCGGCGCGGTAGACGTCCTCGTCAAAGTCGCGCATCTCGATCTCTCGACCGTCCTCGCCAATCACCTCGACATTCAGGCAAAGAGACTGCATCTCCTTGATGAGAACCTTGAAGCTCTCGGGGATGCCGGGCAGGGGGATGTTCTCACCCTTCACGATGGCCTCGTAAACCTTTACCCGGCCGAGCACGTCGTCCGACTTGAGGGTCAGGAGTTCCTGCAGGCAGTAGGCGGCGCCGTACGCCTCCAGAGCCCACACCTCCATCTCGCCGAACCGCTGGCCACCGAACTGGGCCTTCCCGCCCAACGGCTGCTGGGTGATCATCGAGTACGGACCGGTGGAGCGGGCGTGGATCTTGTCGTCCACCAGGTGAGCCAGCTTCAGGATGTAGACGTACCCCACCATCACCGCGCTGTCGTAGGCCTCACCGGTTCGCCCGTTGTAGAGGGTGGCCTTACCGTCCAGCTGGACCAGACGCTCGCCGTCGACCGTCTCGGGCCGCAGGTTGGCCAGGATTTTCTGGATCGTGGGGTGCCGGCCGGCCCGGTCCTCCTCGTCCCAGTGGGCCCCGTCAAACACCGGCGTGGCCACGTGGACGGCGGGTTCGGTCGAAGGACGGGTCTTCTTCTCGATGCCGCGCACCGGGTCGGACCCGACACCCTCGCCACCGATATCCCAACCCCACCGGGCGCAGTACCCGAGGTGAGCCTCCAGCACCTGCCCGACGTTCATCCGTGACGGAACGCCCAACGGGTTGAGGAGGATGTCGACCGGCGTCCCGTCGGCCATATAGGGCATGTCCTCAACGGGAAGGATCTTGGAGATGACGCCCTTGTTGCCGTGCCGGCCAGCCAACTTGTCGCCCACGCTGATCTTGCGCTTCTGGCCCACGTAGACCCGGACCAGCTGGTTGACACCCGGAGGCAACTCGTCACCGTCGTCGCGGTTGAACACCTTGACGTCGATGACCTTGCCCGCCTCGCCGTGCGGAACCTTCAACGAGGTGTCGCGCACCTCACGCGCCTTCTCGCCGAAGATGGCCCGGAGAAGACGCTCTTCCGGAGTCAACTCGGTCTCACCCTTGGGCGTGACCTTGCCGACCAGCACATCGCCGGGCGCCACCTCAGCACCCACCCGAACGATGCCCAGATCGTCCAGGTCGGCCAGGATCTCGTCCGACAGGTTGGGGATGTCCCGCGTGATCTCCTCGGTCCCCAGCTTGGTGTCCCGGGCGTCGATCTCGTGCTCCTTGATGTGGATCGACGTCAGGACGTCGTCCTTGACCAGGCGCTCGGACAGGATGATGGCGTCCTCGAAGTTATAGCCCTCCCACGACATGAAGGCCACGAGGAGGTTCTTGCCGAGGGCCAACTCGCCGTCGTCGGTGGACGAGCCATCGGCCAGCACCTGGCCCGACCTCACCCGCTGGCCTGGAACGACCCGGATCTTCTGGTTGATGCAGGTGTCCTGGTTGGACCGCACGTACTTGAGCAGCGGGTGGACCGTGGAGCCGGACTTCCGGTAGTCGACCGTCACCGTGGTGCCGTCGATCGCCGTTACCGTGCCGTCCTCGAGGGCCAGCAGCATGTCCGCCGCGTCGTGGGCGGCGCTGGCTTCGATACCGGTGCCGATGTACGGGGCCTCGGACTGGATAAGCGGCACCGCCTGCCTCTGCATGTTGGCTCCCATGAGGGCACGGTTGGCGTCGTCGTGCTCGAGGAACGGGATCAGAGCAGTTGCTACAGACACGATCTGCTTCGGTGAGACGTCCATCAGCTGGACCTCTTCCGGCGGCACGTAGGAGATCTCAGTCGTGGCGCCGAAGAAAACGTCCTGTTCCAACTGGAGCCGGAGGTCCTGGAGCGAGGCGGCCTGCGGCGACCGCCGGACGAGGACCCGCTCGTTGCGGAAGGTCCCATTGGGGTTAAGGGGTGCGTTCGCCTGGGCGACGACGTACTCCTCCTCCTCGTCGGCGGCTAGCCAGAGAATCTCGTCGGTGACCTTGCCCCTCTTCACGGCCCGGTACGGCGACTCGATGAAACCAAAAGGGTTCACCCGGCCGTAGGTGGCCAGGCCACCGATGAGGCCGATGTTGGGGCCCTCCGGGGTCTCGATCGGGCACATCCGGCCGTAGTGGGAGAAGTGGACGTCACGGACCTCAAAACCGGCCCGCTCACGGGACAGGCCACCGGGACCGAGGGCCGAGAGGCGACGGCGGTGGGTCAGCCCGGAAAGGGGGTTCACCTGGTCCATGAACTGGGAGAGCTGGCTGGTGCCGAAGAACTCCTTGATGGCGGCCACCACGGGTCGGATGTTGATCAGCGAGGTCGGGGTGATGGACTCGACATCCTGGGTGGTCATGCGCTCGCGAACTACGCGCTCCATCCGGGACAGCCCGATGCGCAGCTGGTTCTGGATGAGCTCGCCCACCGACCGGATGCGACGGTTGGCGAAGTGGTCCTGGTCGTCGAGGCGATAGCCGGGCTCGCCCTTGGCCAGGTGCAGCAAGTAGGTGCAGGTGGCCAGGACCTCGGACCGGGTGAGGACCGGCGAGTCGGGATCGGGACGCTCTAAATCAATGCCGAAGAGCTTCTCGTTCTTCTCGATCTCGGGGCCGAGCTTGCGGTTCAGTTTGTAGCGGCCGACCCGGGACAGGTCGTAACGCCGGGACTCGAAGAAGGCGTTGCGCAGGTAGGCCCGGGCGGCCTCGACCGAGGGCGGTTCGCCGGGGCGAACCCGCTTGTAGATCTCCAGGAGGGACTCCTCCTGGGTGGGGGCGAGGTCCTTGTCCTTCTCCCACTGCCCCTCGAGGTAGTCGAAGTGGCGGACGAAGCGTTCCAGGAAGCCCGGCTCGTTCTCCTCGTCGTAGCCCAGGGCCCGTAGGAGGGTGAACATCGACAGGCGACGTTTGCGGGCCACGCGGGTCCCGGCGGTGACGTCCTTGCCCGGCTTCTGTTCAACGTCGAACTCGATCCACTCGCCGCGGTAGGGGTGGATGGTGCCGGTGACCAGCTGGTGCTTGGCCATGTTCCGGAGCCGGTAACGCTCACCAGGCTGGAAGATGACACCCGGCGATCGGACGAGTTGGGACACCACGACTCGCTCGGTGCCGTTGATGACGAAGGTCCCCTTCTCGGTCATCATCGGGAAGTCCCCCATGAAGACCGTCTGCTCCTTGATCTCGCCGGTGTCGGCGTTCATGAAGCGGGCCCGTACAAAGATCGGGGCGGAGAAGGTCATGTCCTTCTCCTTGCACTCCTCCACCGTGAACTTGGGCGGAGGGCAAAGGTCCTCGTCCTTGGGATCGAACTCCAGCTCAAGCGAAAGCGTCTCGCTGAAGTCCGTAATCGGACTGAGGTCAGAGAACGTGTCGGAGATCCCCTCCCGACGGAACCACTTGAAGGACTTCCGCTGGATGTCGATCAGGTGTGGTAACGGGAGGACTTCCTCCAGATTGCCGAACGAATAACGGTCCCGAACGAGAGGGCGAGCAGACACCTAGAACTCCTGGCCGAGAGTCATGAACGTGGGCGAGCCGGGAACGCGACAGGGGACGTGTCGAAAACAGCACGTACGACGGACGCGACCACGGCAACAGGGGATACTAGTGCCCGCGCGACCAACAGCGCAACCCTGCGGGCAGCACAACCAGACCCCGAAGGGTCGGTCCGCAGCAAACGGTACGCGACCCCTTTCCGGTGGTCAAGCACCGTCATCGAACCGCAATGCGCAACCTTGCGTCGGGAAAGCCGATCGTGTATGAGCCACAACCCCGGTCGGCCTTCAGGTGATCCGAAAACTACGTGACCCCCGGGGTGCGCCCCGGGGGTCACGTATCGGTCAGCGGCGACGCCGCCGACCGAACTACTTGAGTTCAATCGAGGCGCCGGCGGCCTCGAGGGCCTCCTTGGCCTTCTCAGCGTCCTCCTTGGAGGCGCCCTCCAGAACGGCGTTGGGGGCACCGTCCACAAGGTCCTTGGCATCCTTCAGCCCGAGGTTCGTGAGCGCACGGACCTCCTTGATGACCTGAATCTTCTTGTCGCCGGCTCCGGTCAGGACGACGTCGAAGGAATCCTGCTCCTCCTCCTCGTCACCGTCGTCGCTCACCGGGGCGGCGGCCACGGCCACCGGGGCCGCTGCGGTCACGCCAAACTTCTCCTCGAAGTCCTTCAGCAACTCGCTCAACTCCAGCACGCTCATCTCGGCGATCGCGTCCAGGATCTCTTCCTTCGTCGCCATGATCACTCCTCTTCCTTGTTGTCGGTGTCGGTGGCTTCGTCGGCAGCCGCCACCTCGTCGGCGGTATCGGCTGCATTGGTTTCCTCGTCGGCGGACGCCTCGTCGGCGACCTCCGCATCGGCTTCGTCGGCAACCGCCACCTCGTCGGCGGTATCGGCTGCATCGGTTTCCTCGTCGGCGGACGCCTCGTCGGCGACCTCCGCATCGGCTTCGTCGGCAACCGCCACCTCGTCGGCGGTATCGGCTGCATCGGTTTCCTCGTCGGCGGACGCCTCGTCGGCGACCTCCGCATCGGCTTCGTCGGCAACCGCCACCTCGTCGGCGGTAT
>JAKURX010000068.1 GCA_022451505.1 Acidimicrobiales bacterium
GGGGGGGCCACCGGGTGGGGCACGGGGCCGGTCACCAAGGTCGGCGACCGGGCGGGCTCCGAGGTCGTGCAGTGCTACGTGGCCCCCCTGGCTCCGCGCTTGACCCGACCGGTGAGGGAGTTGCAGGGCTTCGCAAAGGTGCGCCTGGAACCGGAAGAGTCCGCAGACGTCGTCCTCGTGCTTGGCCACCGTGCCTTCGCCTACTGGGACCCCGGGGATCCCGGGTACTCCCAACGTTCGTCGAGGTCCCCCGTGGCCGCCGGTCAGGGGGTGGCCTCCCGCGACGAGCCTGGCTGGCACATCGACCCGGGGTCCTGCGAACTACACATCGGACCGTCGTCGGCCGACATCCGGACCATTATTCCGCTCGATCTACAGTGAGCTTTTGTACCTTTCGGGCCTTCCACGCCGCACCGGCTGACCGGTAGTCTCGAGGACGACAACCAGCCGGGGAGCTCGGGCCTGATGCCGGGCTGAGAGGGCAGCGACCGTCGCCATCGACGGGGGCGCTGTCGACCCGACCAGAACCTGCTCCGGGTAATGCCGGCGAAGGGAGAGCCCATGGTCCGTGCCCGATCCTCCGCCTTCGGCTCGGCGTTCCTGGTGCTGGCCGTCCTGGCTGGATCAGCCTGTGGGGGGACCGACCCCACCACGTCGGTGCCGCTCAGCTCTGGTGGTGGGTCGGCCGAGCTGTCGCCCATCGGCCCGGTCACCCTGATCACCCATGACTCGTTCTGGGTCTCGGAGGGAACGTTGGCTGCTTTCACGGCCGGGACCGGTATCGAGGTCGTCCTCCGGACGGCCGGTGACACCGGTCAGATGGTCTCGACGGCCATTCTCACCGCCGGCGACCCGATGGGCGATGTGATGTTCGGTGTCGACAACACCTTCCTCCAACGGGCGCTGGACGCCGACCTCTTCGAGTCCTACCGGTCGCCGGCCTTGGCCGACGTACCGACCGCTTTACAACTCGACCCGTCGTACCGGGTCACACCGATCGACTTCGGCGACGTGTGCGTCAACTACTGGATCGACCGCTTCGACGACGGCCACCTCGCGCCCTCCACGCTGGCCGACTTGGCCGACCCGGCCTATGCCGACCAGCTGGTGGTCCAGAACCCGGAGACCTCGTCTCCCGGGCTGGCCTTCTTGCTGGCCACCATCGCCGAGTTCGGCGACGGTTGGGAGGACTACTGGGCTGCCCTCCGGGACAACGGCGTGGTGGTGACGGCTGGCTGGGAGGACGCCTACTACGGCGAGTTCGTGTCCGGAGGTGGGAACCGACCGATCGTGGTCAGCTACGCGTCCAGCCCGCCCGCCGAGGTGATCTACGCCGACCCGCCGGTCGATACGCCGCCCACCGGGGTGGTCACCGACACCTGCTTTCGCCAGGTCGAGTTCGCCGGGATCCTGGCCGGAACGCCGAACCGGCTCGCGGCCGAGATGCTGGTCGACTTCCTCTTGTCGCCCACCTTCCAGGAGGACATCCCGCTGAACATGTTCGTGTTCCCGGCCCTATCGACAGCCATCCTGCCGCCGGCCTTCGTGGACTTCGTGGAGTTGGCCGACGATCCGCACATACTGGACCCGGCCGAGATTGAGGCCAATCGCAATATCTGGACCGAGCGGTGGACCGAGATCGTCCTGCGCTGAGTCCGTGGCGCCGATCGGGATTGGTGGGCTGACGTGGGCCCGGTCCGATGGGCGGCGCGGGTGTTGTGCGTCGTCGTGCCCGCCGCCTTCCTGGGAGTCTTCTTCTTGTACCCGGTGGGGACAATTCTGGTCCGGGGACTGGGGGCCGACGGCCTAGACCGGCTCCTCGGTCTACCGGGGCGGGCCTCGTTCCGGGGGGTGGCGTGGTTCACGGTCTGGCAGGCCACGGTGTCCACCCTGCTCACCGTGGTCGTGGCCCTGCCCGGTGCCCACCTGCTGGCCCGGCGCCGGTTTCGGGGCCGGGCCCTGTTCCGGGCGGCCACCACCGTGCCGTTCGTCCTGCCCACCGTGGTAGTTGGCGGAGCCTTCCTGGCCCTGTTCGACCGGTTAGGCCTGGTCGACGGCCCGTTCCGGGCGACCCGCACCGTGTGGGCCATCCTGGCCGCCCACGTCTTCTTCAACGTGGCCGTGGTGTTGCGCACGGTCGGCGGCTTCTGGGAGGGCCTGGACCACCGACCAGAGGAGCAGGCCCGGGTTCTGGGGGCCACGCCGTGGCAGGCCTTCCGGTGGGTCACCCTGCCCCGGCTCTGGCCGTCGATCGCCGCTGCCTCGTCGATCGTGTTCCTATTCTGTTTCACCTCGTTCGGGGTGATCCTGATCCTCGGTGGACCGACCCGGGCCACCCTGGAGACCGAGGTGTGGCGCCACGCCGTGTTCCGAGGTGACCTGGCCTCCGCGACGGCCCTGGCTGTGGTCCAGTTGGCCGCCGTCTTGGCCATGGTCGTGGTGGCCAACCGTCTCCAGCGGCGGCGAGCCGTTGGCCAGCGGCCGGTCCACCGAAAGGTTCCCCGGGCCGGGGCCCGGCTGCTGGCCGGGAACCTGGGCCTGCTGGGAGCGGTACTCGGTCTGCCGGTCGCTGTACTGGTCGAGCGGTCGCTGGCCACCGACGGTGGCTGGTCGCTGCGCAACTACGCCGCCCTGTCCGACCGGGTCAACCTGCTGCCCGTGTCGGCGATCGGCGCGTTGCAAAACTCGCTGCTGTTCGCAGTGGTGGCCACCGGCCTGGCCGTCGTGGTCGGAGGCCTGGCCTCACTGGTCGTGGTCCACGGCCGGCGGGCCGCGTCCCGGGCCTTCGACCTGGGGATGATGCTGCCGCTGGGCGCCTCGGCGGTCACCCTGGGGTTCGGCATGCTGATCGCCCTGGACGAGCCGCCCCTGGACTTACGGTCGTCGCGGTGGCTGGTGCCAGTGGCCCACGCCCTGGTCGGCGTGCCGTTCGTGATGCGGACCGTGGTGCCGACCCTGCGGGGCATCGACCGTCGGCTCCGGGAGGCCGCCGCCACGCTCGGGGCCTCACCGGCCCGGGTCCGGCGCGAGGTAGACCTTCCAATCGCCGCCCGGGCCCTGGCCGTGGGGGCCGGGTTCTCGTTCGCCGTCTCGCTGGGCGAGTTCGGGGCCACCTCGTTCCTGCCCCGTAATCCCGACCGGTTGACCGCCCCGCTGGCCCTCTTCCGCCTCCTGGGTACGCCCGGGGAGACCCTGCGCGGCCAGGCCATGGCGCTGGCCGTGGTGCTCATGGTCCTGACCGCCGCCTCAGTGCTGGCCATCGAAGGTTGGGGACGTCGGGGCAGCGTTCGGGGGGACCTGTGAGCTTACGAGTGGAGGGCCTGACGCTGGCCTTCGACAGTGTGCCGGTGCTGGATGGCATCGACCTCGAGGTGGCCGAGGGCGAGGTGGTGGTGCTGCTGGGACCGTCGGGGTGCGGCAAGAGCACCCTGCTCCGGGCCATCGCCGGCCTGGAGCGTCCCTCGGCGGGACGGGTCTGGTGGGGTGATGAGGACCTGACCGTCGTGGCGACCCACCAGCGGGGCATGGGCCTCATGTTCCAGGACCACGCCCTGTTCCCTCACCGCGACGTAGCCGGCAACGTGGAGTTCGGCCTGCGGGTAGCCGGGATGCCCGCCGACCAGCGGGCCCACCGGGTGCGGCGGGCGCTGGATCTGGTGGGCCTTCCGGGCTTCGGCGACCGCCGGGTCGACACCCTGTCGGGCGGGGAGGCCCAGCGGGTGGCGCTGGCCCGGTCACTGGCCGCCGGGCCCCGACTGCTGATGCTCGACGAGCCGCTGGGCTCCCTGGACCGGGCCCTACGGGAACGGCTCACCGCCGAGCTGGGAGCGCTGCTACGGCGCCTCGGCCAGGCCGTGGTCCACGTCACCCACGACCACGACGAGGCCTTCGCCCTGGCCGACCGGATCGCCGTGATGGGGGGTGGCCGCCTGGTCCGAGTGGGGACACCGGCCGAGGTGTGGGCCGATCCGCGGTCGGTGCACGCCGCCCGATGTCTAGGCCACGAGAACCTCGTCGACCTGGACGGCGACGGCGGGTGCCCCCTGGGTCGCCTGGGCGACGGGCCGGGCATCGTGCTGGTCCGTGGCGACCGCCTAGTCGTTCGACCCGCACCTCCGGCCGGTGGGCTGGTGGGCGAGGTCCGGCGCACCTCGATCAGGGGTGGTCGGACCCTCCTTGACCTGGACGTGGCAGGCGTCGCCATTCGGGCCTGGTGGGACGGACCGGCCATCGTTGGCGACCGGGTGGAGTTGGTCCTGGCTGACGGGGCGGTCGTGCCCCTGGCCGGGTAGGCCGCTCAGGCCCCGTCAAAACGGGGGACCAGGTCGGCCTTCACCACCTTGCCCAGGGCGTTTCGGGGAAGGCCGTCGAGCACCAGCATCCGGGACGGCACCTTGTAGTGGGCGAGATATTCCCGACAGAAGGCAACCACGGCTTCAGGCAACGTGTCCGGGTCGACGTCGTCGTTGGCCACCAGGGCAGCCACGACGGCCTCGCCCAGGCGGTCGTCAGGTACCCCGAGGACAGAGGCTTCCCGCACCCCCGGGTGGTCCAGCAGCACCCTCTCCACTTCGGCCGGGTACACGTTGGCCCCGCCCCGCAGGATCATCTCGGTCCGTCGACCCCGGACCACCAACTGGCCGTCATCCAGGAAACCGAGGTCATCGGTGTGGAGCATCCCGCCCCGCAGGGCCTCCGCGCTGGCCTCACCCCGGTTCCAGTAGCCGAGCATCGGGGTCCACGAGCCGGCCCAGGGCCCGTGGACGGCCGGAGCGATACAAACCTCACCCGTTTCGCCCGAGGGGACCTCCCGGTCGTCGTCATCGACGATCACCACCCGGACCGGGTCGAGGGGGTAACCGGCGCCGTCGGACCGGGTCGGGAAGTCCAGACGTTCCCGGGTCACCCCGGACGGGGCCTCGGTCAGGCCGTAGCCGATGATGGCCGGGGTGCCGAACTTCTCCCGCCAGGCGGCCCGCAGCGCCGGAGGAGAGTGGCCGGCACCGATGATGGCCTGGGACAGGGGGGCCAGGTCGCCACCCGCCACCCCAGGGTGGGCCACCAGGTCGTGGGCCAGGGTAGGGACCAGGGTGATCCGGTTGATGCGCTGTTCCCGGATGTCGGTGGCCAGACCCACGGCGTCGGATCGGTCCAACAGGACGGCGGTGGTGCCCCGGAGGTACGACCACAGCGGTCCCAGGGCGAGAATGTTCAAGATGGTGAGGGCCAGCACCGTGCCGTGCCGTTCGTCGTCCCGGGCCGGCGTCGAGGTACGGCTGGAGATGCCCGGCCACAGCAGGTTGTGCTGGGAGTGCACGGCACCCTTGGGGTGTCCCGTCGTTCCCGAGGTGTAGGCGATGGCCGCCGGGGCGTGGGGGTCGATGTGGACAGTTGGGGCGGACCGACCGGCGGCCACCAGGTCGGCCCACGTACCAGACCCATCGCCGGGATCGACAGTGAGCGTTTGGACGTTGCCAGAGGCGACGGCCCGTTCGGGACCGGTGATGAACAGGGAGGCTTCGGTGTCCTCCAGCATCCACCGGGCCTCCGGCGGAGCCAGGTTGGTGTTGACGCCCAGCCAAACGGCCCCCAGGCGTTGGATAGCCAGGAACGCCTCAACGACGGCCGGGACGTTGGGAAGCGACAAGGCGACCCGGTCACCCGACTGGATGCCGAGGGCGGTCAGACCACCGGCCGCTGCCGTCACCCGCTGGTCCAACTCGGCGTAGGTCAAGGAGAGGTCCCCCCACACGAGGGCCTCCCGGTCAGGGTGCTCGACTAGCCCCCGGTCAAGGCAGGCGGCCACCGTGGACGGCCCCTCCGGGAAGGGAGAAGGAGTGGGGCGGTCCACCAAGCCCTGGTGGTCCACTGCGGGTCGTGGGTGGGGCACAAAAGACGAGGCTAGGACCGATCGGTTTGGCGCGGCTGCCTGCGTTGTTAGCCAATTGGTTGGGGACGCATCCAGTTACGTGCGCCTTGGTCTCCCGGACTCGCATCGGTAGGAAGTTCGGGTCTACGGTTCCGAATTACGAGATGTGGGAACCATCCCAATCATCTCGCAATAACGGTGTTTTGACTACGAGGGGAACTGTTCCATGAGGACTCGACTGCGCAGGTTGACCCTACTTTTGGCTGCTTTCGCGCTTATGGCTGGAGCTTGTGGCTCCGATGAGGCCGAGACCACGACGGCTGCTCCGACGGCTACGACGGCTGCTCCGGCGGCTACGACGGCTGCTCCGGCGGCTACTACGGCTGCGCCGGCTACTACGGCTGCTCCGGCTCCCGAGGAGGTCGGCACGGTTGGTGAACATTTGGGTGATGGTTCGTTGGGCACCGTTGAGGTGGGTTCCGGCGAGGACATCCAGATTCGTTCGCTGAACGCCATTTCTGGTGATGTGGCGTTCTTGGGTATCCCGAACCAGCGCGGCGTCGAGATGGCGATCGCTGATTACGGGTCCATTGGTGGCCATGACGTGTCTATGGGTACTGGTCTGGATGACTTGTGCTCAGCTGATGGTGGCCAGGCGGCTGCTCAGACAATCGTGGCTGACGAGTCCGTTGTTGGTGTGATTGGTACCAGTTGTTCTGGTGCGGCGGCTGCTGCGGCTCCGTTGGTCTCTGAGGCCAACATGGTGATGATCTCGGGTTCGAACACCAGTCCGTCGTTGACCAGTGACCTGGCCGGCACGGCAGGTTCGAACAACTACCCGGGCTACTACCGCACAGCGCACAACGACCTGTACCAGGGCGCTGCGGCAGCTGGTTTCGCGACCGAGGTGCTTGGTGTGTCGTCGGCGGCAGCCATCCATGATGGCGATCCGTACACCCAGGGTCTGGCTCAGGCGTTCGCGGATGCCTTTGAGGCTCTTGGGGGGACGGTTACGACGTTCACGGCGGTCAACAAGGGCGACACCGACATGATTCCGGTGTTGACCGAGGTTGCGTCTGGTGCCCCCGAGCTGCTGTTCTTCCCGATCTTCCAACCTGAAGGCGACTTCATTGTTCAGCAGGCCAGCGACGTGGCCGGCCTTGAGGGCGTCACGATGATGGCTGCTGATGGGCTGATGGTCTCCAACTTCATGGAGATCCCGGAGACCGCAGGCATGTACTTCTCCGGACCAGACCTGCGCTACGGCCAGAACCGGAATCAGAGCATCATCGGGAGCTCGGTCGAAGGATTCCTCGACCTCTACAGGATGGTGAATGGCGAGAGCCCTTCCGCGGCGTTCTGGGCTCACAGCGTCGATGCCACGACTCTGCTGCTCGACGCCATCGACGCAGCCAGTTACGTGGATGACGACGGCACTCTGGTCATCGACCGGGCCGGCGTGCGCGAGTTCCTGAGCAACGTCCGCGACTACCAGGGCTACACCGGTTTGATGTCGTGTGACGCGTTCGGTGACTGTGGTTCGCAGAAGATCACCGTCATCGGCCATACCAACTCCAGTGACGTCGACGGCTCGCTCGCCAACGTGATCTACGAGTACTCGCCGGCCGGCGGGTCCCAGGTCGGCCGCCTATACGACTTCAGCGCCACCTCGGAGTTCATGCAGGGGTTCGTCGACGAGATGGGCCTGAACGGTGCGACGGTGATCGTGGTCGACCGAGACGAGGGCGTCATCTACCGGGATGACTTCGGCGAGTTCGGACCCGGACGGATCTCCCTCCTCGGGAACATCAGCGAGACGTTCTCGGTCGGAATCCTGATGGGCCTCCACGACGACGGCCTGCTGGACATCGATGCCCCGATCTCGGACGCCGTGTCGTGGGGAACCGGCATGCCCGACGTGACGGTGGCGCAACTGCTGTCCCACAGTTCAGGGATGCTGGGCGGACCAGCCAGCAGTTGGTACGGCCCGTACCAGTGTGCGAACTCATACACCGACTCGCTGCAGGAGTGCGGCGAGGCGATCGCCACCACACCGGACGATGACGCCGACCTGGTTCCCCCGGACACCGAGTTCCGCTGGCCGGCTACCGGCGCCGACCTTGTGATGGCAGGAGCCATCGCCGAGGCGGTCTCGGGCAGGTCGTGGGCCGAACTGGTCGACGAAACCTGGGTGCAACCGTGCGGCATGGACACGCTGGCCTACAAGAACCCGTGGAACGAGTTCACTCTCGATCCCGTCACCTGGGGCTACCTGTCAGAGTTCGGCGGTGACCCGTCGACGCTGACCGACACCAACAACCCGTCGATCGCGGGTGGCGCGTACGCCACCGCCGACGACCTGGCCGCCCTGGTGTTGATGCACCTCCGCGACGGGATGTGCGGCGACCAGCAGGTGCTGTCCGCCGAGGCGATCGACCTCATGACCGAAGACCGGATCGCCCGGGTCTACGACGGCACCAACGTCGACTTCTTCGGCAATGCCTGGGGCTTCGGCATGGGATGGACGACCAACCGGGCGACCGGTTGGACGGGCAACGGTGGCATCTGGGGCAGCGGGATTACCATCGACCGCGACGACGGGTTCGGCGCCGTGGTGATCCTCGAGGCCACGTTCGTGGCGGGCCAGGCCCTAGGAAGCAGCGAGGTCTTCGCAGATTCCGTACGTGACGCTGTGATGGCCGCCAGGGGCTAATCCCGTTATGGCAGCGTCCTAGGGTCGACCGAAACAACCCTCAACAATGAAGCCCTGGCCCACCGGGGGGCGTATCTCGCCCCCCCGTGCCGGCGAGGGGGTGAAAGAACAGGGGCCCAGCGCCGGGGTGTTAACGCCCGCCCCTGTCGGAGGGACTCGTCCCCCGTCCGGTTTGGGGTTGTATGGATTTGGGGACCTGCCCCGGGGGGGCGTATCACCAGATATAGATGACGGGGCACCCCTCGTGCTCCAGTCGCCGGGGTGCGAGAAACCAGCGGCTGAAGAAGTTGCCCGCTCGAGCACACTCGGTGGCTAGACCACCGCCTCGAACACGATGAAGTCGTCTCCGGGGCATGGGGAACGATCCTCAAGGGCTCCGGTCACCCGGATCTCACCGAACCCGGCCTCCTCAAGCATCGACTCAACCTCTGTCGTCGAATAGCCACAGATCACGATCGAATACGTCTCGTTCGTGACTTCCGCGCCATCAACAAATTCACGGACAGAGATCTCGCGGGTGATAGTCCGTTCTTCCGGATCAGCTTCGAGTAGGCGCGTCCGCAACTCGAACTCCGCTCCGTCACTGGTTCGACGACGATCCCCCTGCTCCGGCCATTTGCGCGGCAACCCCAGACTCTCGGCCTGTGCTTCGCCGTAGTCCGATTCACGCTTCGGCAGATGGTGGTCCATGACAAGCGTTCCACCTGGTTCCAGGTGCGCGTGGATCCGACGCAACCCTTTGAGGTCGGTAGCACGGGTACCGCCCAGGCCGAACGAACCGCAGACGACAACCGTTTGATACCGGCGTGGCAGATCGAGTTCGTGCATTGCTTGCGGGTAGAGGTTCACAGACAGTCCCTCGGCCTCAGCCTTTGTGGCGCACCAGCCGAGCATGTCTGTGGAGACATCGCTGCCGTCGACGTCCAGGCCCAAACGCAGGAAGGGAAGCAGTAGACGCCCAGTGCCACAGCCGGCATCCAACGCCGGCTCACCACAACGCTTGATGGCATCCCGGAAGAACTCGAGGTCGTCCCCGCCTTCGTTGAACTCCGCCCACCAGCGC
>JAKURX010000069.1 GCA_022451505.1 Acidimicrobiales bacterium
GATCGTCGGGACCATGCCCAGGTCCAGTTCCCGGACGTCCAGGAACCTGAACGCCTCACCGGATACGTCGACGTCAGTCAGCGCCTCCAGCACCTGGCGGGCGGCGGGCCCGGCGATGGACAGCCCAGCCATCTCGTGGGAGAGGGGCCGGTAGTGCACGGGGGCCCCATCGACCGGGAGGTGGGCCCGGAACCAACGCTCGTGATACCCCTCGGCCACCCCGGAGCCGAAGACCAGGAACCGTTCAGAGCCGTTGAACGGATCAGCCAGTGTGGCCACCGTGAAGTCGCCGACGAGGCGACCTTGAGCGTTGAGCATCGGGGCCAGGGCCATCCGACCCGGCGTTGGGATGCGGTTGGCCAGGAGCCGGTCTAGGAGGTCCCGGGCGCCCGGACCGGTGAACTGGTGCTTGGCGAACCCGGTGGTCTCCAGCAGCCCCACCCCGGTGCGCACGGCACGGACCTCGTCGGCGACCGAGTCGAAGGCGTTGGACCGGTGGAACGTCACGTCTTCCACCGGCTCCTCGCCGGGCCGTTGGAACCACAGGGCCTGCTCCAGACCGTAGGAGGAGCCCCAGACGGCATTGGCCTCGGACAGGCGGCCGTGGACGGGCGACGTGTGCAGGGGCCGTCCGGCAGGGAGCTCCTCGTTGGGAAACGGGATGGAGAACCGGCGGCTGTAGTTCTCCATGACCTTGACCCGGGTGTAGGAGGGAGTGGTCCAGTCCCCGTACCGGGCGACGTCCATACCCCAAACGTCGAAGCCGGGGTCGCCTGTGGTCATCCAGTTGGCCATGGCCAGGCCTACGCCGCCACCCTGGCTGAAGCCGGCCATGACGCCACAGGCCACCCAGTGGCCCCGCTGGCCGCGGATGGGACCGATCAGAGGATTCCCGTCCGGTGCAAAGGTGAACGGGCCATTGACGACCCGGCGGATACCCGCCTCGGCGTAAATCGGAAAGTGCTCGAAGCCGACAGCCAACGACGGGGCGATGCGTTCCAGATCGGGAGCGAGGAGCTGTGCCCCGAAGTCCCACGGGGTCTCCTTCACCGACCACGGCACACAGGCCTTCTCGTAGGTGCCCAGGAGCAGGCCGCCGCCCTCGGCACGGGTGTATATCTCACCGCCGAAGTCGATGGCCCCGACGCCATGGCCGTCGGTGGCGTCCAGCCAGGGTCGGATCTCCGGGAGCTCCTCGGTAACCAGATACATGTGCTCCATAGCCAGGATGGGCAGTTCCAGGCCGCACATACGGCCTACCTCGCGGGCCCACAGGCCGCCGCAGTTCACGAAGTGCTCACAGGTGACGGTGCCCTGCTCGGTTACGACGTCCCATCGGCCGTCGGGGCGGGACACGATGTCGTGGGCCCAGGTGTTGCGGTGGACCTCGGCTCCGGCCAGCCGGGCTGCCGTGGCGTAGGCGTTGGTGACACCCGACGGGTCGACATGGCCGCCCACCGGGTCCCAGAGAGCCCCCACGAAGTGGTCCTCGACCAGGAAGGGAATCTTCTCCTTGGCTTCGGCCACCGAAATCAGCTCGGTCTGCATGCCCAGGTAGCGGCCGCGGGCATGGGCCATGCGCAGCCAGTCCATGCGGTCCTCGTCATCAGCCAGCATCACCTCGCCGGTCAAGTGGACCCCACAGGACACGCCGGAGGCCTTCTCCAGGTCTTCGTAGAGCTGCACGGTGTACCGCTGGAGGGCGGCCACGTTGGGGTCTCCGTTGATGGTGTGCATGCCACCCGCGGCGTGCCAGGTGGATCCGGCGGTCAACTCCCGTCGTTCCATCAAGATCACGTCTGTCCAGCCAGCCTGGGCGAGGTGGTACAGCACGCTGGCGCCAACCACGCCACCACCGATCACCACCACCTGTGCTTCGTCGGGGAGTCCCCCCATGTCAACCGTGCCCTCCCGCGTTTCCGGTCAGTAGTCCGTCTCGACGCCACCCTCGGCGACCCGACGTTCCACGAAGTCGTCGAGGGCGGCTCGACGGTCTGCGGTCATGGGCGGTTCCTGGTGGGCGTCGACGAGGGTGCGGGCCAGGGCCTCGGCCCGCTGGTGGGCCTCGATCCGTCCGCCCTCGTCCCAGGTCTCGAAGTTGGCCCACGACGAGACCATGGGTTGGAAGTGTTCGGTGGCGTACCGGTCCTGGGTGTGCTGGATCCCGAAGAAGTGCCCGGCCGGCCCGACCTCGGCGATGGCCTCGACGGCCAGGGCGGCGTCGTCGATGACTACCGGCTCCAGCATGGCTATAACCATGTTCAGGAGGTCGGCATCGATAACCATCTTTTCGTAGGAGGCCAGGAGGCCACCCTCCAGCCACCCGGCGCCGTGCAACAGCAGGTTGACGCCGCCCATGACGGCCCCCCAGAGGGCGAACACGCTCTCGTAGGCCGACTGGGCGTCCACGCTGTTCGAAGCGTTGACATTGGACGACCGGTAAGGCACGCGATAGCGGCGGGCCAACTGCCCGCCGATGAGGCAGGCCTTCCAGTACTCGGGGGTGCCGAATGCCGGAGCGCCCGACCGCATGTCCACGTTGGAGGTGAAGCCGCCGTAGATCACCGGGGCTCCAGCCCGCACCACCTGGGTGTAAGCGATGCCGGCCAGGGCCTCGGCGTTCTGGAGCACCAGGGCACCGGCCACTGTCACCGGGGCCATGGCCCCAGCCAGGGTGAACGGGGTGATGACGATGCACTGGTTACGGGCCGACATCTCCTGGATGCCGTGGAGCATCACTGTGTCGTATCGCAGCGGGGTGCTGGCGTTGATCACCGAGTAGAGCGATGGCTCCACATCCATGGCGTCGTGGTCGGCACCCCGGGCGATGCGGGTCATCTCGATGGCATCGAGGTTGCGCTGGCGACTCAAGCTGTAGACAAACGGAACCTTGTCCGACAGGGTGAGCATGTCGTGGGTGGCGTACAGGTGGCGGACCGACGGGTGGAGGTCCATGGGCTCCACCGGGTAGCCGGCCACGGTGTGGACGGCGTTCAACACCTGGCCCAGCTTGATGAGGTTCCGGTAGTCGTCGCGATTGCCGTCCCGGCGGTCTCGTCCCAGGCCGGTGACGAACGGCGGGCTAGCCACGCTGGTGAAGGTGAGGACGTCGCCGCCCATGTGGAGATTCCGGGCCGGGGAGGGGGCATGCATGGTGAACTCGGCCGGGGCGGTGGAGACCAAGTGCATGACCAAGTCCGGGTCAAACCTCACCCGGTCGCCATCCACCCGGCAGCCGACATCGACCAGCTGGCGCCGGGCCGTCTCGTCCAGGAAGTCGATACCGGTCTCGGCCAGGACTCTCAGCGAGGCCTCGTGGATGGCCTCCAACTCATCGTCGGAGACGCCCCGCAGCGGTTCGAACGGGAGGCGAGGTTGGGTCCACGGTGGCTGTTCGGCCACCACGTCGCGTGTCCTGGTCCGCCCGCTGAGGCGTCCTCGTCGCCCCTCGGTCACTGGTGCCTTCCCGTTCCCAGGTTGTCTCCGGTCACCGGTGTCTCCTCGTCGTCTATCGAACCGGTTCCGGCGGACCAGCGGGGTCCGCTCACAGGTCCTCCCGGACGGGTATCGGATCGTTCTCAGGAGTGAGGTGCAGCTCGTTGCCCTCGTACGGGTGGGCCCGGGCCACCTCGACGTTCAGCACCACGCCAAGGCCCGGCTCCGTCGACGGGATGACCATGCCGTCCTCCCAGCGGATGGGGGTCTGCAGGAGGTCGGCGTGGAAGCCGTCCCAGCGGTCGATGGACTCCAGGATCAGGAAGTTAGGCGAGCAGGTGGCCAGGGCGATGTTGGCGGCTGCTACCACCGGCCCGCAGTAGCAGTGGGGGGCTAGCAGCGCCTGGTGGACCTCGCCCACCGAGGCGATCTTCTTGCCCTGCAGAATCCCACCGCTGCGCCCCAGGTCAGGCTGCAGGATCGACGCGGCGCCGGCCCGGAGGACGGCGGCGAACTCGGACACCGTAGTCAGGCGCTCGCCGGTGGCCACCGGGATGGTGGTACCGGCGGCCACCCGGGCCATGCCCTCGAGGTCGTCAGGGGGTACCGGTTCCTCGAACCAGAGTGGGTCGTAGGCCTCAAGGCGGCGGGCTAACCGCAGGGCGCCGGACGGCGTGAACTGTCCGTGGGTTCCGAACAGCAGGTCTGCCCGGTCGCCGACCGCCTCGCGGATGGCCCGGGTGTAGCGCACGGAGAGGTCTAGCCGTTCCAGAGACGGTTGGCGGCCGTCGTAGACGGAGTAGGGGCCGGCCGGATCGAACTTGACGGCGGTGAAACCCATCTCTACCGCTCGGACGGCGGCCTCGGCGGCCAGGTCGGGGTCGGTGTAGAGGTTGGGCCCGTCCAGAGGGTCGTAGGCGTCGCCGCCCTCGGGGTACAGGTAGGTGTAGGAGCGGAGCCCCTCGTGGACCCGGCCTCCCAGCAGGTCGTAGACGGGCCGCCCAGTGGCCTTGCCGATGATGTCCCAGCAGGCGATCTCCAGGGCGCTCAGGACGCCGCACAGAGTGGGGTCAGGGCGCAGGGCGTAGCCGCTGCCGTAGGCCCGACGCCAGAACGCCTCCACGTCAAAGGGGCTGCGGCCCACCAGGTGGCGGTCGGCCACGTCGACCAGCATGTCGGCCACCAGGTGGGGTCCGACGGTAGCCACGTAGGCCTCGCCGACGCCGACGATTCCGTCATCGGTGGTCAGCTGCACGAACAGGAAGTAGCGGCCGCCGTGGCGGGGCGGTGGGTTGCCGACCACGAACGTCTCGACGCCGGCCACCCTCATACCGGAACCCCCGAGGCATCGGCGGGGTCCCGATCGCCGGATCCGTTGGGCAGGATCACCGTACGGAGCACCTCACCCCGGCGGACCTCGCCGAAGGCCTCCTCCAGTTCGTCCAGCGGGTGGGTGGTGGAGACCATGCCGCCCAGGTCCAGGCGACCGGCCCGGTGGTGGTCGAGGAGGGCAGGTACGTCGACGGAGACCCTGGCACCACCCATCTTGGATCCCAGGATCGACTTGTTGGCGGCGGCCAGCCAGCTGGGGGCCACGTCGATGGTGACGTCGTCGCCGGGCATACCGACTATCACCAGCTGGCCCATGGGGGCCAACAGGTCGATGGCGCCGTCCAGGGCGGCCGGCGCCCCTGTGGTGACCAGCAGGTGGTCGGCCAGGCGGCCTCCGGTGGCCGACCGAATAGCCACCGCCACGTCGTCGCCGACCGGGTCCACGGTGTGGGTGGCGCCGAAGCCGAGGGCGGCCTTCCGCTTGTCGGCCTCCGGATCTACGGCCAGGATCGGTTCGGCCCCGGCGATCCGGGCCGCCTGGATGGCGCCCACGCCCACCCCGCCACATCCGACCACGATGACCGCGTCGCCCCGGCCCACTCGAGCCGTGTTGGTGACCGCCCCGGACCCGGTCAGGACACCGCACCCCAGTAGTGAAGCTTCGATCAGGTCGAAGCCGTCGGGGAGGCGCACCACCTGGGACCGGTGGACCACGACCTGGGTGGCGAAGGCGGCCACGTTTAGCCCCTGGGGGATGCGGTTGCCATCTGCGTCAGACAGCGGGCTGCGGTCGTTCAGGGACAGGTTCCCGGTGCAGGCCACCTCGTGTCCCTTTCGGCAAGCCCGGCATTCTCCGCAGGTCCGCACCAGCGACACGACTACTGGGTCGTGGGTGGAGAGGTCGTGCACCCCGTGACCCACGTCTGCCACCCGACCGGATGCCTCGTGACCCAGCACTAAGGGGAAGTCGGTGGCCCAGGTGCCGTCTACGTAGCTGAGGTCTGAGTGGCAGACGGCGCAGGCCTCGACCACCACGCGCACCTCGTCGGGTCCGGGCGCGTCCAGGTGGAGGTTCTCGATGCTTGGCGGGAGGCCGACACCGCGGCTCACCGCCGCACGGATGGTCGCCCCCCGGCCCGTTGGCACGGCGCGGAAACTACACGCGTTGGTATCAGCAACCAGCACGGATCGGCAGCGATTTCTGGTCTCGGCGCGCCACCCGAGCCGGGTTAGCCGAGGACGATCTCGGCGACCTGCCGGAGCCGGTCCGTTGTTCCGGGGGCGACGTTAAGCATGGTCACCGGACTGTCCTCGAAGGCGGTCAGTCGATCACGGATCCGGTCAGGGGTGCCAACCAGTGAGATCTCGTCTGCGAAGAGGTCAGGTACAGCGGCGATCGCCTCGTCGCGGTGTCCATCGAGGAATAGGTCCTGGATTCGTAAAGCCTCTTCTTCGAATCCCATCCGGGCCATCAGTCTGGTGTGGTAGTTCTGTCCCTTCGCTCCCATACCGCCCACGTAGAAGCCGAGCATCCCCTTGACGGGGAGGAGCGCCGCCGCCAGGTCCTCATCGGAGTTCGTTTCGGTCACCGTGATCGAGATGTTCAGTACCACCTCGAAGTGTTCCGGGGCGTAGGCCAATTGCTCGGAATACACCTCGGGTCGGTATGGCGAGTAGTAGAGGGGAAGCCAGCCGTCGGCGATCTTGGCCGTCTGGGCGACGTTCCTTGGCCCCTCGGCCCCGATGAAGATCGGGATGCCAGCCCGTAGCGGGTGGACCATGACCTTCAGTGGTTTGCCCAGCCCAGTCGAGCCCTCACCGACGTAAGGATGCTGGTAGAACTCGCCGTCAAACGACAGGTGGCCTTCGCGTTGAAAGGCCCGGCGAAGCACCTCGACGTACTCGCGGGTACGGGCCAAGGGCCGGTCAGAGGGCTGTCCGTACCAGCCCTCCACTACCTGAGGGCCGGAGACACCGAGGCCCAGAACCAGCCGACCCCCGGACAGGTGGTCCAGGGTTACGGCATGCATGGCGGTAGCCGTAGGGGTACGAGCTGCCATCTGGACGATGCCGGTGCCGAGCCGGATCCGCTTGGTGTGGGCGGCCAGGTACACCAACGGAGAGAAGGCATCGCTGCCCCACGATTCGGCGGTCCAGGCGGCGTCGTAGCCCAGACGTTCGGCCTCCTGGACTGTTGGAACCAGATCGGTCGGTGGCTGGGCGCCCCAGTAGCCGAGGCTCAGGCCGAGTTGCATGGTGAGTCCTCCAGATTGTCGGCTCGACGGGGCATAGTCCCAGCGACTCAGACTGGTCGCCAATCCCGGAGTGGGGCTGCAAGACAAATACGCGTACGCCCCTAGTCTCAGCGGGTGGACGATCCGCAGGAGAGCTTCCCTCGGCAGTACGCCCGGACCCGTCGGTTTACCTGCGGGGCTCCCCGCGATTTCCGGGTGGCCGACGATGGTTCACGGGTTCTGTTCCTCCGCTCGGGGGCTGGTGACGACCCGGTGCACGCCCTCTGGCTGTTAGACCCGGCGACCGGTCACGAGCGGGTGGTGGCCGATCCGACCGACCTTGGGAGCGACGACCCGGCGTTGTTGCCTGATGCCGAGCGGGCCCGGCGGGAACGGTTCCGGGAGTCAGGGTCGGGGATTGTGGCCTACGACGCCCTGGGCGACCTGTCGCGGGCCTGCTTCGTCTTGGACGGCCGGGTGTTCCTGGTTGAGGTTCCCGATCCGGCGACCGGCGGTGACGTCCTGGTGGCCGAACTGGAGTGCACCGGCGACGCCGTCGATCCGAGGATCAGACCCGACGGCGCGTCGGTGACCTACGTGTCGGGCCCGTCGCTGCGGATCACCGGCTCGGGAGGTGACCGGCGCCTGATTGGTGGCGTCTCGCCAACCGTCTCGTGGGGTTCAGCCGAGTTCCTGGCCGCCGAGGAGATGGGTCGGTCCCGGGGGCACTGGTGGTCGCCGGACGGTGACCACCTCCTTGTGGCACGAGTGGACGTGGCCCCGGTGGCCGAGTGGTGGATCTCGTCGCCTGTGGACCCGTCGTCGCCACCCCGAGCCATCCGATATCCAGCGGCCGGCACGGCCAACGCCGAGGTTGGCCTGTCGGTGGTGGGTCTGGACGGCGCCACGACCGCCGTGGACTGGAGCGCTGGCGGATCCCTCGAGTATCTGACCGATGTGTCGTGGACTACCGGGGGGCCGCCCCTAGTCGTTGCCCAGTCCCGAGACCAGCGCACGGTCGTCGTGTGGGAGGTGGACCCAGTCTCCGGTGCCGTCTCCGAGCGTCACCGGATGATCGATGACCACTGGGTAGACCTGGTCCCAGGGGCGCTTCGGTGGTGGGACGGGGCGCTCGTCACCGTAGAACCCCGGGAGGGCACCATCCGGTTGGTAGTGGACGGTCTGGCCGTGTCGCCCGACGGCCTGCATGTCCGCTCAGTGGTAGGAATCGACGGCGACGCAGTGGTGGTACGGGCTTCGACGGATCCCACCGACGTAGACCTAGTGCGGGTTCGCCGGGACGGCACGGTCCAGCCGGTAGCCACAGGAGGAGGCATTCACTCCGGTGCGGTGGGCGGAGGCGTGACGGTCGTTTCGTCGACCGGCCTGGAGGGGTCCACGACCACCGTGTGGCCGGGTGGGCACGAGGTGGCGTCCTACGTCGAGGAGCCGGTGGTGCACCCCGAGCCGACCTTCCACGTGGTCGGAGACCGGGGCTTACGGTCCGCCGTTCTGGTTCCTGAGGGCCACGACGGTTCGCCTCTTCCCGTGCTGGTGGACCCCTACGGCGGACCCCACGCGCAGCGGGTCCAGCGTGCCCGTAGCCAGTTCCTGACCTCACAGTGGTTCGCCGACCAGGGCTTCGCCGTTGTAGTGGTCGACGGGCGGGGCACCCCGGGTCGCGGACCGTCTTGGGAGCGGACCGTGCACGGCGACCTGGCCGGCCCAGTCCTGGAAGACCAGGTGGACGCCCTGCAGGCTCTTGCCGCCGTGGACAGGCGCTTGGACCTGGGGCGGGTGGCCATCCGGGGATGGTCGTTCGGCGGCTACCTGGCCGCCCTGGCCGTGCTGCGTCGGCCCGACGTATTCCACGCCGCAGTGGCTGGGGCCCCAGTCACCGACTGGCGGCTCTACGACACCCACTACACCGAGCGGTACCTAGGCGATCCGGCCACCGAGCCAGAGAACTACGCCCGGACCGACCTGTGCGTGGAAGCGGCCTGGTTGGAGCGGCCACTCCTGCTGGTCCACGGTCTGGCCGACGACAACGTGCTGGCCGCCCACACACTGCAATTGTCCCGGGCGCTACTGGAGGCGGGTCGCCCCCACCGGGTGCTGCCACTCTCCGGGGTGACCCACATGACCCCCCAGGTGGACGTAGCCGAGAACCTGCTACGAGTGCAGTTGGAGTTCCTACGTGAGGCCCTCGGCCTCCCCGGGAGTGATCCCAACTAGGGGTACGTCGAGACGGACCGAATCGAGACGGGCGCCCAACGGTCGAGCTCAGGAGGGTGCCGAATCAGGACGCCGTCCAGCCACCGTCGACCAGCAGCACGTGCCCGGTCAGGTAGGAGCTGGCGTCGGAGGCCAGAAGCAGGAGCGCACCGTCCAACTCGTGGCTCCGGCCGCCACGTCCCAGGGCCGCCCCGTCGCCGATGTAGGCCAGGCCAGCGTCGGTGTGGAACATGTCGTCCGAGTTCATCTCCGTCTCGAACCAGCCGGGGGCCAGGGCGTTAACCCGGATGCCCTTCCGGGCCCACTGGACGGCCAGTTCCCGGGTCAGGTTGTGGAGTCCTCCCTTGGCCGCCGCGTAGCCGGGGACCCGGAGGCGACCACCGGACACCTCGCCCAGGAC
>JAKURX010000007.1 GCA_022451505.1 Acidimicrobiales bacterium
GGTGTCGTCGTGGTGTTATCCCCCACCCTTGTGATGGAACTCCCGCTCACCACTCACCGCGGCGATGATGCCGAACACGAGGACGGCCAGACAACCCACGAACACGACGCCGCGTACTGTGTTTCGGGGCAACTCGGGCCGCTTGCTGATCCACATGGCCAAGCCGAAGATGGCTAGACCGATCACGGTCGCTACGACGACAGCACCGATGACCGACGAGGTCAGCAATATCCGTGACACAGCCACCACGAGGATGCCAACACCCACGGCCCCCAGAACAGGGATCTCGATCGGTCGCATCAAGTTCTCCCGTGCTTCAGCGTTAACCGACGCATCGTCCGAGACCTTCTCCGACCAGTTGGTCATCGTCCACTCGACAGCCACCGCTCCCAGGAGGCACAGGCCGATGACGAAGATCGCCGGATGGACCACCAAGCCCACCCCGACGGCACCGAGGCCGAGGGCCCCAAACACCGGCCACAGCGAGTTGCCGACCACCGCCTGGGCGGGTGGCGCCTCCTCTAGGCCGAGGAAGTCGGCCTGCGCGTCGGCGTCGGCGTCGCGAAAGGCCACGGCGACTAGGCCCAGGAGGGCCAGCACGCCGGCTCCCGTAACCAGGATGGTGTAGGAAACGTGGTTGCCGACACCGCCCTTCCATCCCAAGGACAGTGGCCCGGTCTCGGTGGCCCCGGAGGTGTAGCCGGCGAACACGGCGGCCAGAACGGCGCCGACGAAGAACCCAAACCAGAGTTTGAAACCCGTGGTGAGCATGTCGATCCCCTGCCGCTACTTGGCGATGTAGATGCCGACCCAGATGACCGAGTAAACGGCCACCACGGCATACCAGTAGAGGGCCGCCGCCGAGACGAGGTCGCGGTGGCGGCTGGTGTCCTGCCCACCCAGGGCCCGCAGCAGGAGGAGACCCAGCCAGACAACGCCGACGGCCACCATGACCAGGTGGGAGCCAACGATCACGAATAGCAGCGTCGCTGCCTCGCTGGCGTCGATAGGCAGCCCGATATCGGCGAAATAGAAAGCCGTCTGGTTGACCATGGCAATGCCCAGCACGGCGGTGAGAGCCAGGGCCAGGTAGGCGTGGACTCGGTCATCGTTGAGAACGGCCGAGACAGCCCACCCCATGGTGATGGCCGACAGGGCCATAGTGGCCATGTTCATGCCACCAGGCACCAACTGGATGGCTCCCTCGGGGAACCAGGCAGTCCCCCACGCCATGGCGTCGGCCCGGATGGAGAAGTAGAGGGCAAAGAGCCCGCCGAAGTAGAGCAGGACGCTGCCCGTGCCGAACGCCGAGGCGACGACGAGGGTTCTGGGGCGGGTCGGGGCGGCCGGGGCGGCAGACATCAGGCGGAGCTTGCCTTCTTGGCGGCCGTTAGGTGCAGGATCCCCGACGCCTGCCAGACCACCAGGCCACCTACCAGGGCCAGGGAGCCCACTATCGAGACTAGGTTCAGGCCGTCGACCCCGGAGCTCGGGTACCCGGCGGTGGCCAGGTCCACGCCGGTGAAGTCGCTCTGGCCGAGCAGGCCGCTGATCAGGTCGGTGGCCCCGACGAGGACAACCCCGCCGGCCACGGCCAGTCCGCCCAGGAGGTTCAGGCCGGGACGGGCACCCGGGCCACCCACCAGGTCGTCACCCCAGTGCTGAAAGCCGGCACCCACACCGAGGACCGCCCCGCCAACCACCAGCGTGAACTGAGCACCGGTGACCGAGGTCCCGAGGAGGTCCAGCGGGGCGATGACCCGCAGTGCTCCAACGGCGGTGCCCGCCACGATCAGCAGGACGGAAAGCAGGGCGCAAAACACCTCGGCGGGCGGGCGTGTGCCGAGATTCGAGGCACCCCGTCGAAGCGTGTCGGCCACCCCGCCCAGGATGACCAAAGCCACCGGCACGATGGCGAAGGCCATCACCACGTAAAGGGCCTCCTCCATGACTGGGGTGCCTGGCGTGTCGAAAAAGGACTGGGCGTAGGCGCCGAAGGACAGGAGGCCGAAAGCGGCGGTGGCCACCAGCAGGACGTCCCGGTTGGCCTGGGTTGTCCCGGTGGTCGCCGAGAGCACGTCCAAGGCGATGCCGAGCACTGGGAGGGACAGCACGTAGACAGCTGGGTGGGTGAACATCCAGGAGAGCTGTTCCCAGATGGCATCCTCGGCGCCGAACCGCACGGCCGGGCGGCCTTGAAGGTCGACGTAGGCCAACACGGTGTTGGCGGCCAGCACCGGCAGCATGCTCCCCCATATCGTGGCGCTGACCAGGGTGGTCCAGCTGGTGAACGGCAGATCGCGGAGCCCGGTGCCGGTCGATCGACCGGAGATGATCGTGGTCACGACGCACACGGTGGCCATTAGCAGGCCGGCGATGGCCAGCAAGAGGCCCATCAGAGTTAGGGCAGTGGCCTGGCGCTGGCCGCCGGCGCCCGGCGTTCCGAGGCCTCCGTCGGCTAGGAAGCCGACGACGGTCAACACGGCACCGACCAGCCATGTCCAGCAGGCCAGGGCGGCGGCCCGGGGGAAGACCAGCGTGTTGGCCCCGCACTGACGGGGCACCACCGTGGTGGCCAATGTCATCAGGGCTGGAAGCACGCCGAGCAGGACGAGGGCGACACGGTGTGCCGACCAGAACTGGAAGACCTCGTCGGCGCTGCCAAGCAGGTCAGCCGAGGTGAGGTCGAGGCGCTCGAAGCCGACGAGGAGGCCGGCAACGGCACCGAGGAGGACCGACGTCATGCCTCCGAAGCCCCATACCTTGGCCAGCACCGTGGGGTCGGTGGAGGTGACCGCCTCTTCGAGCACGGTGCTGCCGGTGCTGCCTGTTTCGTCGGTCGTCGTCATCGGTGTTTTTTCGCTCGGAGTGCCTGTGCGGGGCCCTGAGTCCTCCGTCCGAGCGGTCCCGGACCACAAGAGGCTAGGCGGATCAACACCGAATCCGGCGCTGGAACGCTTGCGAGAAACTAGCCGGTGCAGCGGGCCCCGTCCGGCCTGAACGGGCGGTTCCGGTCACCGGACGAGGACGTCCACGACCATCGCCGCAAAGAGCAGGGTCATGTAGGTGATCGAGTAGGAGAAGAGTCGCATGGCCGTCCGCTCCGACGGATCGCGTCGGACGGCCACCGCCATAGCGCCGAACAGCAGGCCCAGGACAAGGGCCGAACCCACGTAGACCGGCCCCATGCCAGCCACCGAGGCGAACACCAGGGTGAGGCCGACCAGGACGACGCTGTAGAAGATGATCCGCCGGGCCGTTTCGGCCAGGGTGACCACCGAGGGGAGCATGGGTACCGAGGCGGCGGAGTAGTCGTCGCGGTATCTGATGGCCAAAGCCCAGAAGTGAGGCGGCGTCCAGAAGAAGACGATCAGGAAGAGGACGACCGGCGCCCAGCCCAGGGTGTTGGTCACCGCCGACCATCCCACCAGTACCGGAACGGCGCCGGCCGCTCCCCCGATGACGATGTTCTGCGTCGTGGTGCGCTTCAACCACAGGGTGTAGACGAACACGTAGAAGAAGGTGGCCGAGACGGCCAGCACGGCGCTCAGCGGGTTCACCGTGGCAAACAGCCAGGTGAAGGCCGCAACCTCGATGCACACGGCGAAGGTCAGTGCGGCCCGGGGGGACATCACGCCCCGGACCAGCGGCCGGTGCATGGTTCGTTCCATCAGGCCGTCGATGTCCCGGTCGACCACCATGTTCACCGCATTGGCACCACCCGCGGCCAACGTGCCGCCAATCACCGTGGCCACCATCAGCCAGACCGACGGGACCCCGCCCTGAGCAACGAACATGGTGGGCACTGTCGTGACGAGTAAGAGTTCGATGATGCGTGGCTTGGTGAGCGCCAAGTATCCAGCTAGTCGTTCCCCAACCGAGAAGACCTGGGCATTGGTTGGGGAGGTGGACACGGGGTGCAGGCTAGGGGTTGCCGGGTCCGATCGGCCCGGCCAAGCCGTTAGCCCAAGAGCCAGTCGGCAGGTGTCCGACCATCGGGGAAAAGCCGCTTCTGAAAGCGTTGCATGCCGCCCAGCCAGCGGTCGACGTCGTCGGCCTTGCGGCGCACATACTCGGCCACGCCGGGATGCGGAAGGATGTGAAACCGGCTGTCCGCCAACCCCTCGACCACCGCTTCGGCCAGTTCGGCGGCCGTCAGGACCCCGTCGACAGCTGCCGCGCTGGCCGACCCGTCGGCGGGCAGCAGGCCGGCCGTCGGGCTGTTGGCACCGATGTTGGTAGCCACCGCCTGGGGACACAGCACCGAGACCCCAATGCCCAGGTGGCCGTAGGTAATGCTGATCCACTCGGCCAGCGAGACGGCAGCGTTCTTGGTCACCGAATAGTGCAGCGACCCGATCTGTGTGAGCAGGCCAGCGGCCGACGAGGTGTTGAGAAGATGCCCGCCCCCGGCGGCCACCATGTGAGGGATGGCGTGGCGGGCTGCGTACAGGTGGGCCATGACGTGCACGTCGAACATGCGTCGCAGCTCGTCGTCCGGAGCCTCCAGGCCTCCCACGGTGACGTATCCGGCGTTGGACACCAGGAGGTCGATCGCCCCATGGGCGGCCACCGTGTCGTTGATCAGGGACCGCACGGCTTCCTCATCAGTGACGTCGCAGGCCACCGCGGTGCCCTCTACCCGGTCGGCCACCGCTGTCACGCCGTCGGCGTCTCGGTCCACGGCCACCACGGCCCGGGCTCCCTCAGCGGCAAAGCGCTCTACCAGAGCTTCA
Organism: Acidimicrobiales bacterium; assembly: GCA_022451505.1. Lineage (GTDB taxonomy): Bacteria > Actinomycetota > Acidimicrobiia > Acidimicrobiales > MedAcidi-G1 > UBA9410. Next base: position 4,737 of record JAKURX010000007.1, read on the forward strand.
CCGATTCCGCTCGCCGCTCCCGTCACCACCACAACACGGTTCCTGATCTCCATGGCTGCGGATCCTACGGACCCTCGGTCACCCGATCCCGACCCGGACCACTAGCACTCCCCGACCACCGGTACTCGTAGCCTCGGGGGATGGCCCTGACGCCTCCTCGGCTATCCCCCGATACCTACCGACGGATCTGTGCCATCGCCCTCGGCCTGCTGGCCACCATCGTCGTAACCGGCGCCGCGGTTCGCCTAACCGGATCCGGCCTGGGCTGCTCGGACTGGCCGACCTGCGAGCAGGACCGCTTTGTCCCCGAGGCCGAGTTCCACGGCTGGGTGGAGTTCGGCAACCGGTTGGTTACCGGCCTGGTGTCGGGAGCCGTGGCCCTGGCCGTGTTGGGCTCGCTGGTCCGAACCCCCCGTCGGACCGACCTCGTGGCCTGGTCATGGGGCCTGGTGGCCGGGGTGGTGGCCCAGATCCTGCTTGGCGGGATCGTGGTGCTCAGCCACCTGAACCCGTGGCTGGTACTCGGCCACTTCGCCCTGTCCATGGTCCTGGTGTGGAACGCCGTGGTTCTCCACCACCGGGCCGGTGACCACGCCCGACCGGTGGTCCACACCGTGGCGACCGTCCGACGCCTGACCGCCATCCTGACCGGGCTGACGCTCGCTGTCCTGACCACCGGGACCCTGGTGACCGGCTCCGGCCCCCACGCCGGGAGCCGGGACGAGCCGGTGGCCCGACTCCCGCTAGTCGTCCGAGAGGCGGCACGAGTCCACGGCACTGTCGTGGTGACCCTGCTGCTGGTGGTAGTGGTCCTCGTGGTGGCTGTTCGACGGGACGCCCCCCACCTGCGGGGGCCCGTGCGGTGGCTGGTCGGTGTGGTGGTCGCCCAGGCGGCCCTCGGCTGGACCCAGTACCTCACCGGCGTTCCCGCCGTCCTGGTCGGCTTGCACGTGGCCGGGGCCACTGCCCTCTGGGGCTCGGTGGTCATGGTCCGGTTGCGGGCCACCGACCGGGTTCGGTCGGACGTGGATGGCCCGACATGAGTTTTGGACCGACACCGCTGGAGGTCGAGGATCCAGACCTCGAGCAGGACGAGCACGTCGACGTGGACCGGCCGTGGGTTGTCCTGGTCTGGAACGATCCCATCAACCTGATGTCCTACGTGTCCCACGTGTTCCAGAAGCTGTTTGGCTACTCGAGGGCTACCGCCGACCGCCTCATGCTGGACGTCCACCACAAGGGCCGGGCCATGGTGTCCACCGGCACCAGAGAAAAGGCCGAGATGGATGTCTTCCGCCTCCACGAGCACGGCCTATGGGCGACCATGCAGCAGGACGACTGAGCGGGCTGTGATCCTGCGACGACGACGACCCGTGGCCTTCCAGCGGGACGGTGACCAGACGCTGATCCGGCTGGGCGAGGAAGAGCGGTCGATGCTGGTTGACCTGGCAGAACAGTTTCGGTCCGTGGTGGACGACGACCACGACCCCGGCCTACGGCGCCTCTACCCCACCGCCTACCCCGACGACCCGGACCGGGACGCCGACTACGCCGGCTTGGTCCACGACGACCTGGTTCAGCTCCGCCTGGAGGCCGCTGCCACCGTCGAGGCCACCGCCGGCTCTCCGTCACTGACCGACGACGAGCTGGCGGCCTGGATGCAGGTCCTGAACGGCCTCCGCCTGCTGTTGGGAACCCGACTGGACGTATCTGAGGAGGACCAGTTCGACCCAGAGGCGGATGACGCACCGGCGCGGGCTCTGCTGGCGTGGCTGGGTTTCCTGCTAGAGGAGGCGGTGGTCGCCGCGAGGAAACCGGGCGGCACCAATGCGTGACGCGTCTCCGAGGGCCGCTGGTAACGTGACTCCGCTCTCAGCGAGGTCCGGCCCCCATCGTCCAGCGGCCTAGGACGCCGGCCTTTCACGCCGGTAACACGGGTTCGAATCCCGTTGGGGGTACGAAGGATGGAACGACTCCAGACGTTCCGCCCTGGTCCTGTGGTGCAGTTTGGAGTGCACGCCGGCCTGTCAAGCCGGAGGTCGCGGGTTCAAATCCCGTCAGGACCGCCAATCTCACCGGCTCTTCGGAACAGGTGAGACGCGGTCGGGTAGCTCAGTTGGAAGAGCACTCGCCTGAAAAGCGAGGGGTCCCCGGATCGACGCCGGGCCCGACCACCGCAGAAGGCCCGCCCCCCGGGCGGGCCTTCCGTCGTTTCTCCCCGGGCCCGAGCCAACTCCAGCAACCGGCTCCCGGTTGGCACCACCACTGCCTGCCCACCATCATCGGGGTGCCTCCGGACGGGCCGCCCGGGGGAAAAGCCGACCACGAGGATGGGTGGAGATGAACCAGCGGAACCAGATCTACATCGGCGGGTCCTGGGTGGACTCGTGCGGAGATGACGCCATCGACGTCTACGACCCCTCGACCGGATCCGTCATCGGCTCGGTGCCCGAGGGCACGCCCGCCGACGTTGACGCCGCGGTGGCCGCAGCCCGGGCTGCCTTCGACGGCTGGGCGACTACCCCGCTGGAGGAACGTCTAGTGCTCATCGAGGGTCTGGCTGCCCAGTTCGGCGCCCGCATGGACGATCTGGGCACCCTCATCTCGCAGGAAATGGGCATGCCACTGCCCTTGGCCAAGATGATCCAGGTCGGCATGCCTATGGCCACAACCGGTGGCGTGTCCGGCACGGCCCGAGAGTTCTCCTTTGAGGAGACCATCAGCCGGACGTTGGTGACTCGCGAGCCAATGGGCGTAGTGGGCTGTATCACGCCGTGGAACTACCCGCTGCACCAGATCATGGCGAAGATTGCCCCAGCCATGGCCGTCGGCTGCACAGTGGTGCTCAAGCCCAGTGAGGTCGCACCTCTGAACGCCTTCGTGCTGGCTGAAATCATCGATGAGTTGGGCTTCCCACCCGGTGTGTTCAACCTGGTCTCCGGTGTCGGCCCAGTGGTCGGCGAGGCGATCGCCGCCCATCCCGACGTTGACATGGTTTCATTCACCGGCTCGACGAGGGCCGGTACCCGGGTCGCCGAGGTGGCGGCCGCCAACGTCACCCGCGTCCACCAGGAGTTGGGCGGCAAGTCGGCCAACATCATCCTTGACGATGCCGACTTCGCGACCGCCATTCCCAAGGCTGTGGGCGCCTGCTACCTCAACTCCGGCCAGACCTGCTCGGCGCTCACCCGCCTCCTGGTCCCGGCTGACCGGATGGACGAGGCCGCCGAGCTGGCCGCAGCAGCAGCTGATGCCCAGGTGGTGGGCCCAGCCCAGGCCGAAGGCACCGGCCTGGGTCCTCTGGTATCGCAGGCCCAGTGGGAGCGCGTCCAGGGCTACATCCAGGCCGGGATCGACGAGGGCGCCACCCTGGTCACCGGCGGAACTGGCAAGCCCGACGGCTTGCCTGAGGGTTACGAGGACGGCTACTACGTGCGTCCCACCGTGTTCGCCGACGTCTCCAACTCGATGACGATCGCCCAGGAGGAAATCTTCGGACCCGTACTGTCGATCATCGGCTACGACGACGAGGACGACGCGGTGGCCATCGCCAACGACACCGACTACGGGCTTTCGGGTGGGGTGTGGGGAACTGACACAGACCGGGCGTTGGCCGTGGCCAAACGGCTCCGCACCGGCCAGGTCGACATGAACGGTGCCTTCCTCAACCACGAGGCGCCGTTCGGCGGCTACAAGAAGTCGGGCAACGGCCGCGAGTTGGGCCGGTATGGGTTGGCCGAGTTCGTGGAGTCGAAGTCAATCAACCTGCCCATGGGCTGACCGCGGTCAACGACACGCTCGCCTCCCCGGCCGGACTCCCAACGCGAGACCCCGTGGGCTTATCGTCTGGAAGGGTGTAGCCGACCGACAGGAACCGGCATGGCGATAGGGGTACCCGTGAGAATCAAAGTGGACGCCGAGAAGTGCGAGGGCCACAGCCGCTGCTACGCGCTGGCCCCTGAGTTGGTGGACGTTGACGACCTGGGCAACGCCTTCGAGTTGAACGGCGGCGAGGTGCCCGAGGGCTTGGAGGACAAGGCCAGGCTGATCGTGGACAACTGCCCCGAGTACGCCATCACTATCGAGGAGGATTGACGCTGTGACCGACACCGCTGACCGCTCGACCGATCCGGTGGCCGACGCCACCCCCGAACGCTGCCCGATCCACGACCTGGCCTCCGACTACGACATGTTCGATCCGGACTACCTCCGGGACCCGTTCTCGGCATGGGCCGAACTGCGTAACGCCTGCCCCATCGCCCACACCGACCGCTACGGCGGATCGTGGCTCCCCACCCGGTACGACGACCTTCAGGCCATGGCCAAGATGGTTCCCGTCCTGTCGTCGAAGTCGCCCATCGTCATCGACATGCCCGATGCCCTAGTCAAGAAAGACTCGACCGGCTACAACGCGGCAGCCCCCATCAGTGCTGATCCGCCCGAGCAAGGTTGGACACGTCGAGCGCTACTGCCCCACTTCACCCCTAAGGGCATCGCCGCCGAGCGCACCTACTCTGAGCGGCTCTGTCATGAACTCATCGACGGGTTCATCGACGAGGGGCAGTGCGACGTGGCAGTCGACTACGCCCAGCAGATCCCGCCTCGGGTTATTGCCCGAAAGCTTGGGGTCGACGAGTCCATGGTGGACGACTTCATCGAGTGGGTGCGCGGCGTGCTCGAGTTGGGGCTCCAGCAGCCGGAGTTGCGGGCCAAGTACCGGGACATCATTCGAGATTTCTTCGCCGCCGAGGTAGCCGACCGGCGACAGAATCCGAAGGACGACCTCATCACCGCTCTGTGCCAGACCGAGCACGAGGGTGAACTGCTGCCCGACGAGGTGGTCGTCGGCATGTGCAACCTGCAGTTGGTGGCCGGCATCGACACCACCTGGTCGTCCATCGGCTCCGCTCTGTGGCACTTCGCCGGCCATGACGACGATCGCCGCCGCATGGTGGCCGAGCCGGAGTTGTGGGACACCGCCATAGAGGAACTGCTGCGCTTCTACGCGCCGGTGACCATGGCCCGCAACGCCGCCGAGGACGTCGAGTACGGCGGGGTCACGTTCAAGAAGGGTGACAAGATTCTCATGAACTTCCCGGGTGCCAACCACGACCCGGACCATTTCGAAGACGCCCACGAGGTGCAGCTCGACCGGCAGCGCAACCGTCACATTGCCTTCGGCGTCGGCATTCACCGTTGTGCTGGATCCAACCTGGCCCGCATGGAGATGGAGGTAGCGCTCAAGACATGGTTTGAGCGAATCCCCGAGTTCACGTTGTCTGACCCGGACGCTGTGACGTGGGCCGGTGGACAGGTACGCGGGCCTCGCATCGTCCCTGTCACCTTCGGCTGAACCAGTTGAGCCGCCGGTAGCCCTATTGGGTGACCGCCTCGGCCCGGAGCATCCCGGCGGCTACCTGGGCCCGGGTCTCATCGTCGACCTCGTCAAGGAGTTCGACGGTCACGCCGTGGATAGTCGCCGTGCACGCGAACCCATGTGGGTACGGCCCGACCGGTGACCGGGTGTCGACCCCTACGTCGAACGACTCGCCACCCATGGCGAACACCACCGGCACGGTCCGTTCCAACCTGGTCTGACCGACCACCCGACCGTCCACGGCCAGCGTGGCCATACCACCGGCACCAAAGCCCCCGTCGGAGTCGAACAGGACGGTGACCTCCCGGCGACCGGGAACCAGCGCCTCGTCGGCGGCCACCGTGGTCCGCTCATGGCCGTAGAGGTTGTAGTGCCAGGTCGGTCGGCCCTCGTCGAGGTAAATCGACCACCCGTTAAAGCTGCCGCCCTGGCACACGATGACCCCTTCTGTCACCCCCTCGGTCGGCACACCGGCCGGCCCACCGCTCGGCCTCTCGGGCACATCGAGGTCACACGTGATGCGGTACGAGCGGTTCTTGATGTTCAGCACGGCCCGTTCGGGCATCCGGACGTGCGCCGTGGTGTACGTCATCCGCCTCACCCCGGCCGGCGCTCTCGGCACCCGGACCGCTGGATCCCGGTTGATGGCGGTGTCCCGTAGGGGGTACACGCCGTTGCGGAGGCACTCCTCGTGGAACAGGTTCTGCATCTCGGCCAGCAGCTCGGGACGCTCGTCGGCCAGGTCGTGACTCTGGGAGAAGTCGTCACGCACGTCGTAGAGCTCCCAGGACTCCTGTGGGCCGTCGAACGGCGCCGAACCGAACCGGATCCACGGGACCTTCCCGTGGAAACAGGAAGCCATGAACCCGTCGTGATAGATACCGCGGTTGCCCATCATCTCGAAGTACTGGGTACGCCGGCCATCCACTCCGGGATCGGTAAACAAGGCCAGCATCGACTGGCCCTCGACGGGCATCTGCTCGATGCCGTTCACCATGGCCGGGGCCTCGATGCCCGCCGCGGCGAGGATGGTGGGCGCCAGGTCGATGACGTGGTGGAACTGGTCCCGGAGTCCACCGGCGTCGGTGATGTGTCGGGGCCACGACACGGCCAAGCCGTTGCGGGTTCCCCCGAAGTGCGACGCCACCTGCTTCATCCACTGGAACGGTGCGTCCAGGGCCCACGCCCACCCGACGTTGTAGTGGCACTGACTTCGGACCGTGCCGAAGTCGTCGATGTGCTCGAGCAGGAACTCGGGGTCCTCCTCTTGCCCGTTCTGAAGCGCGGGCAGGGACCAGGTCCCGTGGATGCGACCCTCGGCCGACGCCCCGTTGTCACCGGTGACGTAGATGAAGAGGGTGTCGTCCCACTCGCCCATGGCCTCGATGGCGTCGATGAGGCGGGCCACCTGAGCATCGGTGTGGGCCAGGAAGGCCGCGAACACTTCCATCAGGCGACGGGCCACTGGCTTGTACCGGTCGGGGTAGTCGTCCCAGGACGGGATCTCGTCGGGTCGGGGAGTGTTCTCCGTGCCCGGTGGAATGACCCCCATGGCCAACTGTCGCTCGAAGATCGACTGGCGCAGGTCATCCCAGCCGTCGTCAAAGAAGCCGCGGAAGCGGTCCAGCCAGGCGTCGGGAACGTGCAGCGGCGTGTGGACGGCGCCGGGAGCGAAGTAGCACAGGAACGGCTTGTCAGGTCGGTGGGCCCTGATCCGCTGCATCCACTCGATGGCCTTGTCGGCCATGTCCTCAGTGAGGTGGTAGTCGTCCCGCCCCTCGAACGGGGCGACCGGCGTGGTCTGGTCGTAGAGGTCGGGCTCGAACTGCGAGGTTTCGCCGCCCAGGAACCCGTAGAAGCGGTCAAAGCCCAGCCCGGTGGGCCAGCGGTCGAACGGTCCCGCCGGGCCGGTCTCCCACGGCGGGGTCAGGTGACCTTTGCCGAACATCCCTGTGGCGTAGCCGTGCTGGCGGAGAACCTCGGCCACCGTGGCCGCCTCCCGGGGGATGACCGAGTCGAAGGCCGGGTAGGAGGTCGCCGCCTCGGTGATGTGACCCATGTGCACGGTGTGGTGGTTGCGGCCGGTGAGCATCGCGGCCCGGGTGGGGGCGCAGATGGCCGTGGTGTGGAACCGGTTGAAACGCAGGCCGTCAGCGGCCACCCGCTCCAGGCCGGGAGCCGGGACCGGTCCGCCGAAAGCCCCGAACGACCCGAAGCCCACGTCGTCCAGGAGGACGATCACCACGTTGGGCGCCCCCTCGGGAGCGCCCTCCATCTTGAGGGCGACCGGCTGGCAGTCCTCGGTCAGACGACCGATGGTGCCGGCGTAAGGCGGGGTGGGCCGCGGGATGGCGGTCATGGAAGACCCGAACCTACCGGAACGCCCGATCCGGCTCAGTAGCCGTACCAGGGGTGGGATCCGGTTGTCAGACCACCTCGCCCACAACTACGGCTAGGCCCCCTAGCCCGGCCAGGCCCAGGACCAGGGGCCGGAACCATCTCCGGTCCACCCATCGCCGTACCGGTGGCGCCACGACCAGGCCGATGGCTGCCGACCCGGCGACTAGGGCTCCCCGCCCGAGGTCGGCAGCGGCGACTTGGCCAGTCGTCGCCATGATGGTGACGATCACCACCAGGTTCACCAGGTTCAGGGCCGACAGGTTGGGTCGGATCATCGATGGGGGCCGATCGTGGTGGAGGATCACGAACGGCGGGCCGGGCAGGGCTGCCACCCGGGTTCCGAAGGCCACTAGCAGGCCGCAGACCGGAGCGGTCCACCGACCCCTCTGCGGTGCCCACCCGACGGCGACCAGCACCACAGCAAGGACGATCAGCACGCCAACAGCCACCTTGAGGCCGCTCTCGGAGAGCGTGCCCATGGCCAGGTGCCCGAGCGCCACCCCGATCGGCATGCCGACCAAGCACCGGGACAGGTACGACCATTCGATCCCCGACCGTTCGCGCACCAGGTGTCGCAGACCGACCGTCATCCCGCCGATCATCATCGGGAGCGGAAGAAACGCCGGTTCCACAGCCACCAGAACGGGTGCCGCGATGAGGGTGATCCCGAACCCGCCCGACGCCTGAGCCACCGAACCGGCCACCACGGCCAGGACGACGACCAGGACCTCCAGGCCGCTCACCCGGAATCGTTCCGCACAATCGCCGCTACGGCTGCCGGGGCGTCGAGGGCGACCAGGTGGGCCGCCCCGGCGATCGGCGGTGCCACGATGGCCGTCGGGAGCAGGCCGGCGAACCGCTCGCCGTAGGACGGAGGCACGATTCGGTCCTCGGACCCCCAGACCAGGACCACCTCCGCTACCACCCGGTGCAGGCGGTCGGCCAGGCCGTGGTCGGGTAAGGGCCAGACCAGCGAGGCCGCAGTTCTCCGCCGCACGTAACGGGAGACCCCTAGCTCGACGAGACCGTCGGCGTCGAGCCCCTCGGGCAGGGCGGCTAGCGCCGTCCTGACCTCCTCGTCGGCCACCAGATGGGCCTCCTGGTCTGTCAGGGAGAGCGAGTAGAGGTCGACCCCGGGATCGTCCGGGTCCCACAGGCCGGTCGGGGCAACGGCCACCAGCGACCGGAACGCCTCGGGGCGGACGGCGGCCAGCTCGAGGGCCAGCATGGCCGACACCGAAGAGGCCACCCACCGGGATCCGACCAGCCCCAGCCGGTCGGTCAACTCCGAGAGGAACACCACCCAGTCGTGGACGGTACGCAGGGTCGGATCCCCCGGCGTGGGACCAAACCCGGGCAGACAGGGCGCTACCACCCGGTGGTCGACAGCGAGGTCGCGCATACAGGCCGTCGGCTCGTCCAGCCCCGCCGGTCCATGGAGAAACCCCACCACTGGACCTTCGCCCAGTTCAAAGGTGGTCACCGGACCGGATCCGGTGGCTACCTCCCGACGCTCAATGTCCACCGTCACCGAACCCCACCCACCGAACGGCGGCGACCGGCCCCCATCGGGGTCGGCCACCAGCGGTGTTCCCACTCGTCCTCGAAGAGTCCCCGGATCTCCGGGAGGACCTCCCGGGCCACCAGGTCGGTGTTGAACATGGTCAGGTCGCGGTCCATGTTCCCGAACTGGAGGAGCAGCATCAGGTTCCCCACGTTTAGCGTGGTGGCCACGTTGACCAGCTGTTCAGCTACCGAGGTCGGCGACCCAATGACCACGTACCCGCGCTCAACCATCTCGTCGAACGTGAAGCCGCCGTCAGTCGACGACCCCGTCGGAGCCTTCTTCCTGCCGGCCGACCGTGCGGCGGCCCGGGCCACCATGCCCTCCACCCCGGCCCGGACCGTGGCCTCTGTCTGGTAGCCCGGCGGGTCGGCAAACGGCGGGTACAGGTGCAAACACCGGTTGAAGAAGTACTCGGCGGGCTCCCGGTACAACCGGCGGGCCTCAGCGGCAGTGTCGGCCACCCCGACGAACTGGATGAAGCCAGCCTGAAACGGGTTCGGCTCCCGCCCCAGGTCGGCCATCCGCTGCCAGAAGCCCCGCATGGTGGCCTGGCCCGCCTTATACCCGAAGTAGGAGAGGTACGAATAGACGTAGTCCATCTCGGCGCACCACTCCCAGGTCTCCACCGACCCACCTCCAGGAATCCAAATCGGAGGGTGTGGCTGTTGGACCGGGCGGGGCCACGGATTCACGTAACGGAGCTTCGTGTAGGTGCCGTTAAAGGCGAACGGCTCCTCGGCGGTCCAGGCTCGGACGACCAGGTCATGGGCCTCGTAGTAGCGCTCTCTCAGGGTCAACGGGTTCATGCCGTAGGCGAAGCACGTGTCCATTGGCGTGCCCACCGGAAAACCGGCTACCAGACGACCGCCCGATAGGCCGTCGATCATGGCCAACTCTTCGGCCACCCGCAGGGGCGGGTTGTAGAGGGCCAGCGAATCGCCCATAACCACGATGGCAGCGTCGTCGGTGGACCGGGCCAGGGTGGCCGCCATCAGGTTTGGGCTGGGCATCAGGCCGTACCCGTTGGCATGGTGTTCGTTCACGCAGATTCCGTCGAAACCGACCGACGCCGCGTACTCCAACTCATCGAGATAGTCGTGGTAGGCCCGGTGTCCGACCTCTGGGTCGTAGAGGCCGGGGTCGATGTCCACCCAGACCGACCGGTGCTGGTCGGCGAACCCGTCCGGGAGGTCCGGGTAGGGCATCAGGTGGAACCACAGGGACCGCACGACCTCGATCCTCGCCCGAACCTCGTGGCCGGGCCAACCGGGCCCGGTGGTCAGGTCAGACCCAGTACCGCCGGGATCTGGTCCAGTCGATCCACTACGTGGTCGGCCTCTAGCCCGTCCTCCAGGTCGTCGAGCGCCCCCCGGAACCGCACTGTGGCCATGCCCAGGGCCCGCGCCCCGGCTACGTCGGTCCGCTTCAGGTCTCCCACGTGGGTGACGCTCGCCGGGTCGTCAACCCCCAGCCCGTCCATTGCGGCAAGAAAGATCGCCGGATCGGGCTTGTAGACGCCGACCTCGTCGGAGAAAGCGGCAAAGGTGATGTGGTCGAGGATGCCGTGGTGGTCGAGGAACTTTCGCAGGTGCCGGCCGGTTGCCAGGGAGGTGTCACTGACTAATCCGACGGCGACGCCGGCCTCCACCACCGTGGACAGGACGTGCGCGGCGTCGGGCACCGAAACTACCTCCAGGCTGAACGACGCCGACTCGAACGCTTCGGCAAGCGCGTCCCGGTCGTCGGCATCTATACGGTCACCGAAGGCAGCGAAGCATTCCTCCAGGGCCCTGGTGGGGCCGTACTGGCGACCGGCCCGCCACTCTTCGTCAAAGCGCGCGGGCAGTGTCGACAGGGTTCGGTGGATCAGCTTGTCGTCGATGTCCAAGCCACGCTCGTTGACCACCCGGCGCCAGAACCGGGCCCTGGTTTCGACTGCTCCGGGAATACCGGTTAGCAGGGTGTTCCAGAGGTCGAAGGTGACGGCTCGGACCGGTGGAACCATGGTGTCTGGTGTCTGGTGTCTGGTGTCTGGTTCAGCCGCGGCAGACGCCGTCGGCTAGCGCTGCTTCGGCCACCGCGGCTGCTACCCGGGCGGGCACTGCCCGATCGAAGACGGATGGGACCACGAAGCGGCCCGTCAGCTCGTCGTCGGACACCGAGTCGGCGATGGCCTTCGCAGCGGCCAGTTTCATGTTCTCGGTGATGTCGGTGGCCCCCACGTCCAAGGCCCCTCGGAAGATGCCCGGAAAGGCCAGCACGTTGTTGATCTGGTTCGGGTAGTCGCTCCGGCCGGTGGCCATCACGGCGGCCAGGCCGTCGGCGTCCTCGGGTCGGATCTCCGGTTCCGGGTTGGCCATGGCGAACACGATGGGGTCCGGGTTCATGGTCCGCAGGTCGGCTGCACTGACCAGGCCCGGCCCGCTAAGGCCAATGAACACGTCGGCGCCGACCATTACTTCCTGCAGGGTTCCCATCCGGCGGTCCTGGTTGGTGTTGGTGGCGAACCACTCCTTGGCCGGGTTCAGGTTGTCCCGACCGGCGTAGACGGCTCCCGATCGGTCCACGCCTACGATTTTCTGGACTCCTGCGTTGAGCAGGATCTTGCCCACGGCCACCCCAGCTGCCCCCATCCCGGCAATGACCACCGAGAGGTCGCTGATCCGACGCTCGGTGAAGCGACAAGCGTTCCAGAGCGCGGCCAGTGTCACCACTGCTGTGCCGTGCTGGTCGTCGTGGAAGACGGGGATATCTAGGGCCTCGCGCAGGGCTTCCTCCACCACGAAGGCGGCCGGTGCGGCGATGTCCTCCAGGTTGATGCCACCGAACGTCGGCGCGATGCGAATGACCGTGTCGATGATCTCCTGCGGGTCCGACACGTCGAGGCACACCGGGAACGCGTCCACGCCGGCGAACTCCTTGAACAGGAGGGCTTTGCCCTCCATGACCGGCATGGCGGCCGCCGGGCCGATGTCGCCCAGGCCGAGGACAGCTGATCCGTCGGTGACTACCGCCACTGTGTTTTTCTTGATGGTCAGGTCGTGGGCCCGGGCCGGATCCTCGTGGATGGCCATGCAGACCCGGGCCACGCCTGGCGTGTAGGCCATCGACAGGTCGTGGCGGTCGTTGATCTCGGTAAGGGAAACCACCTCGATCTTGCCGCCCTCGTGCATGTCGAAGGTCCGGTCGAACCAGCGCAGGATCTCCACGCCTTCCTGCCCCTCCACGTCGGTCACCACCCTCGCTGCGTGGTCCTCGTCCCGACAGTTGACGACCACGTCATTGATCAGGTGGTCCCCGCGCACGTCGAAACCGCCCATGGAAACAATGTTGGCGCCGGCTTCGCCGATCGCCGTGGCCAACCGGCCCAGAGTGTTGGGCACGTTGTCCAGCGCCACCTCCATGTGGATGGAGTAGGCCGCGGTGGGGAGGAAGGGCACCTTCCGAGCCTACGAGTGGCCCCGTCGGCCACCTCCATCGGACCCCCGGATGGGACCGGTTCGGTATGGCGGAGGCGACACCGGGAGGGTCAGGGCCCCTCGTACGGAAAGCCCAGGTCAGGCGCGGTAACCAGTGGTACGAAGGCGATGCCCGCTTCGGTGGCCGCAGCGGCGCACGTCCCACCCCTGTCGACCACCGGGAGGATGACCACCGGGTCGGCACCTAGTTCTCGTACCACCGACGCGGCCTCCAAGGCCGAGGTTCCCCGGGTCACCGTGTCCTCACAGACCACCACTCGGTCGCCGGGCAGCAGGGCACCGGCCAGGCGGCCCTCCACCCCATGGCCCTTGGACTCCTTGCGAATGCTGAACGACCGCAAGTTCCGTCCGCGAGTGGCAGCCACGGCAGCAATTCCGAAGGCCACCGGGTCGGCCCCGGCAGCCAGCCCACCGATGGCCGTGACCGGACCGCCGTCAGCCTCTAGCGCCTCGAGGGCCTCCAGCGCTGCGGCGGCCACCAGCAGGATGCCGTCGGCCCGGCACACCGTCTGTTTGGAGTCGCAGAACCACGTGCTGGTCCGGCCGGACTTCAGGGTGAACTCCCCGGTCCGGATGGAGTGTTCCAGGAGATGGGCCACTAGGGCCTCGCGTGCCACCGTCATGCTCCCGTCACCTCCCGGTACGCCATCGTGCCCGACCCGGGCACCAACTCGCCGACCACCCAGGCCGGCCGGTCATGGGCGGCCAACGTGGCCACCACGTCGTCGACTCCAGAGGCTGGCACGGCCAGCACCATCCCCACGCCCATGTTGAACACCCGGGCCATCTCGTCGTCGTCCACGCCACCCATGGCCTGAAGCTCGCGGAAAATTCGCGGGACCTCCCACGTGGTGGGATCGACCACGGCGTCCACCGTGTCGCCCAGCACCCGCGGGAGATTGCCAGGCAGGCCCCCGCCGGTCACATGGGCCACGGCGTGGACCTCGTGGGCGGCCAGGGTAGCGACCACCGCCGGGGCGTAAATGACACTGGGGGCGAGAAGCTCGTCGGCCAGCGTCCGGTCGGCCCCCTCCCAGGCCGAATCGTCCAGCGACCGTCCGGCCACGTCGAACACCAGGCGGCGGGCCAGGGAAAAGCCGTTGGACCGAAGGTTCGGACTGTCTAGAGCAACCAGCAGGTCTCCGGCCACGACGGCCGAGCCATCGAGGAGCCGCCCACGTTCCACCGCCCCCACAGCGAAGCCGACGAGGTCGAACTGGTCAGCGGCCATCACCCCCGGATGCTCGGCCATCTCACCTCCGATCAGTGCACAGCCGGCTTCCGCGCATCCGGCAGCGATCCCCGCTACCAGGCATTCCACGGCTTCCGGATCCAGATGGCCGATGGCCAGGTAGTCAAGAAAAAACAGTGGCGTAGCCCCGGCGCACACCAGGTCGTCGACGCACATGGCCACCAGGTCCTGCCCGATGGTGTCCAGGCGGCCGGTCAGCCGGGCGATCTCGGCCTTGGTCCCCACCCCGTCGGTGGCCGATACCAACAGGGGATCCCGGAACCCAGCCGCCGACGGGTCAAAGAGGCCGCCAAAGCCGCCGATGTCACCCACCACCCCAGGCCGACGGGTAGACCGAACCAGCGGTCCGATCCGCCGAACGGCCTCAGCGCCGGCATCTAGGTCCACTCCGGCCTCCCGGTAGCTCCTGCCTGTGCCCCCGGCCACGGCCCTCAATCCCGTCCGAACAGCCGACCGGCGGCTTGGGTGGGCAACTCGTTGTCCTCGTCGGTGGCGTGCACCGGCATGGAACGTTCTGAAGGTGGACCATCCCCCGCTTCCAGCACCCCCTTGGACAGGTTCACCGGGATCTCGACGGGGTAGGTCCCAGTCAGGCAGGCATCGCAGAACCCGGCACCGACGGCCCCCGTAGCCTCCAGGAGGTGGTCCAAGGTGAGGTAGGTGAGGCTGTCCACCTCGAGATACTCCCGGATCTCGTCCACGGTGAGGTTGGCGGCCAGTAGCTCGCTGCGAGCACCGGTATCCATGCCGTAGAAGCACGGCCACCGGTATGGCGGCGACGAGACCCGCATGTGGACCTCGCCGGCCCCGGCGTCTCTCAGCATGCGCACCATGGCCCGAGTGGTGGTACCCCGTACGATCGAGTCGTCGACCACCACCAGTCGCTGGTCCTCAATGTTGTCCCGTAGCGGGTTCAACTTCATCCGTACGGCCGCCGACCGGAGGGCCTGGGTGGGGGCGATGAAGGTGCGCCCGATGTACCGGTTCTTGACTAGGCCCTGGCCGTAGGGGATCCCACTGGCCCGGGCGTAGCCCTCGGCAGCCGGGATCCCGGATTCCGGTACGCCCATCACAAGATCGGCCTCCACCGGGGCGTGGTTGGCCAGCATCTCGCCCATCCGCACCCGGGCGTGGTGGACGCTCTGGCCGTACAGGACGCTGTCCGGACGGGCGAAGTAGACGAACTCGAACAAGCAGAGCCGGGGATCCACGTCCTCGTCGGAAAACGGTCGGAACGACCGGCACCCGGTGTCATCAATCACCACCACCTCGCCGGGGTCCAGTTCCCGGACCATGTGGGCCCCGATCACGTCCAGGGCCGGCGACTCGGAGGCCAGTACCCACCCACCGTCCAGGCGACCGAGGCAGAGGGGCCGGAAGCCGTTTGGGTCCCGGACGCCGATGACCCGATCGTGGTCGGCCAGCACGAGGGAGAACGCACCGTGGAGGCGCGGCAATACCTCGGTCAGCGCCTCGTCGAACGCCTCGCCTGGGTCCATGTCGCCCCGGCCGGCCAGCTCCATGGCCAGCATCTCGGCCACCAGGTCGCTGTCTGACGTCACGGTGCCGGGGAGCATCCCGCACTCGGCGGCCAACTGCTCGACGTTGACAAGGTTGCCGTTGTGGCCGAGCGCAAACTCGACGTGGTCGACGCCCCGGTAGACCGGCTGGGCGTTGCGCCACGTGCTCGAGCCGGTCGTCGAATAGCGAGTCTGCCCGATAGCCAGATCCCCGATCAGGGTGGCCAGCGTCCGGTCATCGAAGGCGTTGGACACCAGGCCCATGTCCTTCACCACCGTCAGGGACTCTCCGTCACTGACCGCCATCCCTGCCGACTCCTGCCCCCGGTGCTGGAGGGCGTAGAGGCCCAGGTAGGTCAGGTGGGCCACTGGCAGACCCGGAGCGAAGACGCCAAAGACCCCGCACGCCTCCTTCGGCGTGTCGTCGTCGGGATAGGCACCGGCGATGTCGGGGGTGGTCGCCCGTCGGTTCATCGGTTCGTAGTCCCAACGCCCAGAGCCTCTGGGAGCCGTCCCGTATAGGCGGCCACTACTTCGTCCACGGTGACGTCGAGGAGACCCTTGACGATGAACCGGGCCCCGGTAGCCAGACCCAGACGGACGGTTGGCACCTCAGCAGTTTCGGCAATGGTCAGCACCTCGGTCAGACGTTCGGGATCAACGGCCACCACCACCCGGCTGGGTCCCTCACCGAACAGGGTCCGATGGTCGGCAATCCGGGCCAGATGGGCGCCCACGCCGGACCGAACCACCATCTCGGCCACCGCCACCCCCAGCCCCCCGGCCGACACGTCGTGCACGCCGTCCACCAGACCACCCGACACCAGGTCCCGGACCAGGTCGGCCACCCGAAGATGGAGGTCGGCGTCCAACGGGGCCAGCGCACCACCCGGCGCCCCGTGGGCAGCGCCCCACAGGGAACCGCCCAGCGAAGTGGCCTCAGGGCCCAGTACCACGAGGCGGTGGCCGTCAACCAGCGTGGCCCCCGGGGGCCGGCGCCGTAGGTCGTCCACCACCCCCAGTAGTCCGATGACCGGCGTGGGGTCGATGTCTGACCCCGCCGACTCGTTGTAGAGGCTGACGTTCCCGCCGATCACCGGCACGCCAAAGGCGTCGCAGGCTTCGGCCATACCGTCCACGGCCTCGGAAAGCTGCCACATCACCTCGGGGTTTTCGGGGTTACCAAAGTTGAGGCAGTTAACGACGGCCAGCGGCCGGGCTCCCACGCAAGCCAGGTTCAGGACCGACTCGGCCACCACGTGGGCCGTGCCTCTCCGGGGGTCCACGGCGCACCAGCGGTGGTTCCCGTCGGTGGTCAGAGCGAGACCGCGTCCCGTCTCCGCACCGGTGGTGGGATGTCGAAGCTTGAGCACCGAGGCGTCGTCGCCCGGACCTACCACCGTGTTCAGGAAGAGCTGGTGGTCGTACTGCCGGTAGACCCAGGCTGGATCGGTCAGCAGGTCAAGCAGGTCAGCACCGGGATCGGCCGGCGCCGGAAGGTCGTCGGCCGACGGGCCCGGTGGCTGGCTTGGCGCGGACCGCGGGCGGTCGTAGAGAGGAGCGTCCTCGTGCAGCGAGGTGGCTGGCATGTCGGCCAGCACCTCGCCGTCGAAGCCGTCCAGGATGCGCAGTGCCCCACCGTCGGTGACCCGACCGATCACAGCGGCCCGAACTTCCCACCGCTCGCAGATGGTCAGTACCCGGTCTAGCCCGGCGGGTTCCACGATGGCCAGCATCCGTTCCTGGGACTCGCTGGTCATGACCTCGTGGGCCTCCATGCCGGGCTCCCGTCGGGGAATAGCCGACACGTCCACGTCCATACCTACACCTCCCCGGGACGCCGTCTCGCTGGTGGCACAGGTCAGCCCGGCACCGCCCAGGTCCTGGATACCCACCACCAGGCCCTCGTCCAGGAGCTGGAGGCAGGCCTCGATGAGCCGCTTCTCCTCGTACGGGTCTCCCACCTGGACGCTGGGCCGCTTGTCGCCGTCGTCGTCCGCCGAGAAACCGGCCGAGGCCAGCACGCTGACACCGCCGATGCCGTCCCTACCGGTGCTGGAACCCAGCACGACGGCCAGGTTGCCCACCCCGGAGGCCCGTCCGAGCACTAGGCGCTCGGTGGGAAGCACGCCCAGGCAGAGCACGTTGACCAGTGGGTTTCCCTGGTAGGTCTGATCGAAGACAACCTCGCCGCCCACGGTGGGCACCCCGACAGCGTTGCCGTAACCCGACACCCCGGAGATCACGCCCTCGGCGATCCACCGGCTCCGGGCGTCGTCAAGCGGTCCAAAGCGGAGAGGATCCATGAGGGCGATGGGTCGGGCGCCCATGGTGAAGATGTCGCGCAAGATGCCCCCCACCCCGGTAGCTGCCCCCTGGTAGGGCTCGATGGCCGAGGGGTGGTTGTGCGACTCGATGCGGATGGCCGCCGCGATGCCGTCGCCCACGTCGACCACTCCGGCGTTCTCACCGGGTCCCACCAGTACCCAGGGGGCTTCGGTGGGAAGCCGCTTAAGGTGAATACGGCTGCTCTTGTAGGAGCAGTGCTCCGACCACATAACCGAGTACATGGCCAGTTCCAGGCCGTTGGCCGGCCGGGAGAGGATCCCGTCTATCCGCTCCGCCTCCTCGTCGGTCAACCCGAGGGCCCGGTGGAGTGGCTCGCTCACGACGGGCACCGTAGTCGTCACCAGTCGGGGACCCGACCCTTCCTAGCGGTACCGATCTATACCCCGTGGGGCCGTCCTGAATCCCGGATCATTACCCTGGGATCAAGGTGATTTGGACGTGTTCTCTCAAAGAAAAAAATCGACCTATCCTCGGTAGCCCTTCGGTACATATTCTCCGCTTTCTTACATATCCCAGAAGACGAAAGTAGTGGTTCGAATGGCGCGCACGAAGATGACCAACTCCGAGAAGGTCGAGGTAGCCGCAGTCCGCGAATACCTGAAGGCCCTTGAGCAGAATGCCCCCCGCCGGGGCCGCAAGCGCACGCCCGACGGCGTCCGTCGCCAGTTGGCCTCGGTGGCCGCCGAGATGGAGGGGGCGACAGTCACCCGACGACTGGGCCTGGTCCAGCAGCGGATCGACCTGGAGGCCGAGTTGGAGGTCCTCAAACAGGCCGGCTCGATCGACCTGTCGGCCCTGGAGGCCAACTTCGTGGACCACGCTGCCGCCTACGGTGAACGGCGGGACATCTCCCACGCCGCCTGGCGGGAGGTCGGCGTCTCGGCGGCCACCCTCAAGGCAGCCGGTATCCGCCGCAGCACCTGACCCTGGAGCCCATCAGCCCCGGACTACCAGGGCCGGCCGGCTCAGGCGACATCCAGTAGAGAGCCCAGAAGCACCGCCCCGTCGGCGCTGCCCAGTAGGTCGTCACAGGCCCGCTCCGGATGGGGCATCAGCCCGACCACATTGCGGCCCTCGTTACAGACCCCCGCAATGTCGTCTACCGATCCGTTCGGGTTGTCGAGATACCGGAGCACCACCCGGTCCTCGTCCCGGAGCCGGGCCAGTGTCTCGGCGTCGCAGGTGTAGTTACCCTCGAAGTGGTTTATGGGAACCGACAACTGGTCCCCCACCTCGGCCCTCCTGGTGAGGACCGACCCGGTGGTCTCAACTCGCAACGTCGTCGGCTGGCACAGGAACTTCAGGCCCGCGTTCTTCTGGAGGGCGCCGGGTAACAGCCCCGCCTCGGTGAGAACCTGGAAACCGTTGCAGATGCCGACCACCGGGCCTCCGTCGGCGGCGAACCGGGCCACGGCCCCCATCACGGGTGAGAACCGGGCAATGGCTCCCGGGCGAAGGTAATCGCCGTGGGCGAACCCGCCCGGCACAATCACCGCGTCCACATCGCCCAGCTCGTCGTCGGCATGCCACAGCAGGCGGCCAGTGCCCCCCAACTGCTCCACAGACGACACGGCGTCCATCTCGCAGTTGGTGCCGGGGAAGATCACGACACCCACGGTGGTGGCCATCAGCCGGCGGCCTCCACAGTCACCGAGGCGTCCTCGATCACCGGGTTGGTTAGGAAGGAGGCGCAGAGGTCCTCGGCCCGGGTGGTCGCTTCGGTGACATCGGCCGCCTCGATGGTGAAGCGCACCGTCTTGCCCACGCTGACCTCGGTCACCCCCTCGTAGCCAAGGGCGGGCAGCGCCCGCTCGATCGTGGCACCGGCCGGATCGGCAATACCACCTCGCAGCCTCACGTCCACCATCACGTCGAACCGCATGACCCTCCTCCCGTCCTCCTGCTCGGATCAGCCGCCCACCCCGGGCCAGTCGGCGAACGACCGTCCCGTGATGCGCTCGTAGGCCTCCACGTAGCGCGACGACGTGGCGGACGCCACCTCGTCGGGCAACGCTGGTGGCGGCGGCTGCTTGTCCCAATCCAACCCGTCCAGGTAATCGCGGACCGGCTGCTTGTCGAACGACGGGGGCGTCACCCCCGGGGCCCACACCTCGGCGGGCCAGAAGCGGGACGAGTCCGGGGTGAGGACCTCGTCGGCCAGCACCAAGCGGCCGTTGACCATCCCGAACTCGAACTTGGTGTCGGCGATGACGATCCCCCGCTGGGCCGCCCACTCGGCACCCCGCAGGTAGCAGGCGACCGACGCCTCGCGGGCCGCCTCGGCCGCCTGGACGCCCACCAGGTCCACTGCCTCAGCGTAGGAGATGTTCACGTCGTGGCCCTCGTCAGCTTTTGTGGACGGGGTGAACACCGGCTCGGGAAGGCGGCTGGCCTCGAGGAGCCCGTCGGGCATCGGCGTGCCGTGCATGGTCCCCGAGGTCCGGTACTCCTTCCAGGCCGAGCCGGTGATGTACCCCCGGACGATGCACTCGATGGGCAGCATCTCGGCCCGATGGCACAGCATGGTCCGGCCTGCCAGATCGGCCGACGCCGTAGCACCCAAGACGGCTTCCAGGTCGGCCGTGGCGGTCGAGATCAGGTGCCCGCAGACCAGGTCGGCGAACTGCTCGAACCAGAAGGACGTCATGGCGGTGAGGACCCGTCCCTTGTCGGCGATCGGCTCGGCCATAACCACGTCGAACGCCGAGATGCGGTCCGAGGTGACCATGAGTAGGCGGCCGTCTCCGGCGTCGTAGACGTCGCGAACCTTGCCCGAGTGCAGGAGGGGGAGGTCGACCGTCGTGTTCATCGCACTCCAGTGGGCGGTCGGGTCAGAGGATCGGTTCGGGATCGTAGGCGGCAGCCCGGGAGCGGGCGGCCACCACCTCGGCCACCCGTTCCACGACGGCGGACACCTGAGCCGAGGCGTTGCCCACGAACACTGATGGATCGTCGAGCAGGCTGTCGAGATCGTCGCGGTCCAGCGGCAGGGCAGGGTCGGAGGCCAGACGATCCAGCAGGTCGGTCTCCACACGACCCTCCTCCCGGCGGACCAGAGCGGCGGCCACCGCGTGGTCCTGGATGACCCGGTGAGCCTCTTCACGTCCCATCCCGGCCTGGATGGCAGCCATCAGCACCCGCGTGGTGGCCAGGAAGGGCAGGTACTGGCCGAGCTCTCGCTCCACCACGGCCGGGTAGACGCCGAACTCGTCCAGCACGGTGAGGAAGGTCTGGAACAGGCCGTCGGCGGCCAGGAAGGAGTCGGGGAGGGCCACCCGCCGGACCACCGAGCAGCTCACGTCACCCTCGTTCCACTGGTCGCCCACCAGGCCCCCCACCATGGCCAGGTGCCCCCGCAGCACAACGGCTAAGCCGTTGACCCGCTCGCAGGATCGGGCATTCATCTTGTGGGGCATGGCCGACGAGCCGACCTGGCCCGGTTGGAACCCCTCGGTGGCCAGCTCGTGGCCGGCCATCAGCCGGATCGTTCGGGCCAGGTTGGCCGGCCCCCCGGCTGCCTGGGCCAGCGCGGAAACCACGTCGAAGTCCAGCGACCGCGGGTATACCTGTCCCACCGAGTCCAGGACCTGGGCGAAGCCGAGGTGGTCGGCCACCAGTTGTTCTAACTGGTCGACTCTGGCGCCGTCACCGTCCAGGATGTCCATCTGGTCCTGCTGGGTGCCCACCGGTCCCTTCAACCCCCGGAGTGGGTAAGCATCCAGTAGGTCGGAGATCCGGCGGTGCGAGGCCAAGAGTTCCTCGGCCGCTGTGGCGAACCGCTTGCCCAGCGTGGTGGCCTGGGCGGCCACGTTGTGGCTGCGCCCAACCATGACCAGACCGTCGAACTCCGCAGCCAGGCGGGCCAGGCGGGTCAAGGTGGCCACGATGCGGTCCAGTACCAACTCCAGGCTGCGGCGGACCTGGAGCTGTTCGACGTTCTCGGTGAGGTCCCGAGACGTCATGCCCCAGTGCACATGCTGGTGGCCGGCCAGGGCACAGAACTCCTCTATCCGGGCCTTCACGTCGTGCCGGGTAACCTGCTCCCGCTCGCGGATCGACGCCAGGTCCACCTGGTCGACCACGGCCCGGTAGTCCTCGACGACCCCGTCGGGGATATCCACGCCGAGCTGGCGCTGGGCCTCCATCACGGCGATCCAGAGCTCCCGTTCCATGACCACCTTGGCCTCAGTTGTCCAGAGGCCGACCATGGGCCGGCTGGCGTAGCGGGAGGCGAGGACGTTCTCCATGGGGTTCGGGGCGCCGCCGCTCAGCGGGGAACCATCTCCTCACGGTGGGCCTCGAGGGCTTCGACGAGGTCCGAGTCGCCCACGGCCAGCATCTGAACAGCCAGCAGAGCAGCGTTCATGGCACCGTCCACGGCCACGGTGGCCACCGGGATGCCCCTGGGCATCTGAACAGTGGCCAGTAGGGAATCCCACCCGTTGATGGCACCGCCGGAGAGGGGCACGCCGATCACCGGGAGCGTGGTGTGGGCGGCCGCTGCCCCGGCTAGGTGGGCCGCCATCCCGGCTCCGCAGATGATCGCCGAGTACCCGGCCTCCCGGGCCCCCGACACGAACCCGGCGACCAGGGCCGGGCTGCGGTGCGCCGACATGACCCGCACGTCGGCCTCGATGCCGTAGCGCTCTAGCGTCGCCGCGGCAGGGGCCATCTTGTCGCCGTCATTGGGCGAACCCATGAGGATCGCCACCTTGTACGCCATCGAATTCTCCTGTTCCTGTCCCTCGGGTCCTCTTGTGTCCCTACTAGTCCTAGTCGCTCCCGGCGCCGGTCGGGTTCGCGGCTATATCGCGGCG
Source organism: Acidimicrobiales bacterium (assembly GCA_022451505.1). Classification (GTDB taxonomy): domain Bacteria; phylum Actinomycetota; class Acidimicrobiia; order Acidimicrobiales; family MedAcidi-G1; genus UBA9410. The sequence continues at coordinate 27,498 of JAKURX010000007.1, forward strand.
AAACTGCATCCCCGACCACGCCAACTCAGCTACCGCGTCGTAGGCCCGCCCCCGGGCCTCGGCAATCGTCCTCCCCCGGCCGGTCAACGAGAGCACCCGGCCGCCAGCCGTCACCAGGCCGCCATCTCCTCCCTCGGCCACCCCGGCGGAGAAGACCGTGACGCCGTCGATAGCCGAGGCCGCCTCCAAGCCGTCAATTGGATCTCCGGTCCGGGGGCCGGTCGGGTAGCCCTCCGTGGCGCATACCACGGTGACGGCCGCCCCGTCGTCAAATGTCGGCGGTGCCTTCAAGCGCCCAGCGGCGGCAGCGGCCAGTAGGTAGCCGAGGTCACTAGTGAGGCGGGGCAGGACAACCTGGGTCTCCGGGTCGCCGAAGCGCACGTTGTACTCCAGGACCTTGGGCCCGTCCGGGGTGAGCATCAGCCCGCAGTACAGAACGCCGCGGTAGTCGATTCCCCGACCGCGCAGGGCGGCCAGCGTGGGCTGCACGGCATCCGCCACCAGGTCATCGACCACAGCGTTCGTGGCCACCGGCACCGGCGAGTAGGCCCCCATGCCTCCGGTGTTCGGGCCAGCATCGCCGTCGCCGATGCGCTTGAAGTCTTGGGCCGGGGCGAGGGCCACGGCGGTCGTCCCGTCGCATACGGCCAACCCCGAGAGCTCGGGGCCGGTGAGGCCCTCCTCGATGACCACCGTCCGCCCGGCGTCGCCGAAGGCCGCTCCGGAGAGGTAGGACCGGACGGCGTCGACGGCCTCGGCCCGGTCCGTGGTGACCACCACGCCCTTGCCAGCAGCCAGCCCGTCGGTCTTGACCACGAACAGGTCACCCATACCAGCCAAGAAGGCCAGGGCGGCCGCCTCGTCGTCGAAGGCCCCGTGGGCGGCAGTCGGCACGCCCGCCTCGACGAGCACCTCCTTCATCCCCGCCTTTGATCCCTCCAAGCGGGCACCATCGGCTCCCGGGCCGAAGACCAGGCGACCGTCGGCCCTCAGCCGGTCGGCTAGGCCGTCAACCAGCGATGCCTCGGGGCCGATCACTGTCAGGTCGGCCTCGACCTCGGTAGGGGGAACGGGCACCGACCCCGGAATGCCGGGGTTCCCGGGAGTAACGACCACATCGTGGGATCGGCCCAGGACGTGGGCCAGGGCATGTTCCCGGCCACCCGATCCGACGATGCAGACCCTCATCCGACGCCTATCCGTCCCGACGCGGTCAACCGGCGAACCGAAGCACCTGGTGGCGTCCCGGTCCGACGCCCACCATGCCGATGGGTACCCCGACCTGGTCCTCCACGAAAGTCAGGTAGGCCTCGGCCTCGGCCGGCAGCTGTGACCGCTCAGTAACTGCCGAAAGGTCGACTCCCCAACCCGGTAGCTCCTCGTAGATTGGCGTGACCCGGTGCAGAACCGACTGGTGGTAGGGCAGTTGGTCGTGGCGCTGGCCGTCGGCCTCGTAGGCGACGCATACGCGGATCACGTCCAGTTGGTCCAGGACGTCCAGCTTGGTGATGGCCAGCTCGGACAGTGAGTTGACTCGGGCCGCGTAGCGGAGCATCACGGCGTCCAGCCAGCCCGGCCGGCGACGCCGCCCGGTGTTGGTTCCGTACTCGTGGCCAACGTCTACGAAGTAATCGCCCACCTCGTCGAATAACTCAGTGGGGAACGGCCCGGCACCCACCCGCGTGACGTAGGCCTTGGCGATCCCGATGACTCGGTCGATATCCCGGGGGCCGATCCCGGCCCCCGTACAGGCCCCACCGGCCACCGGGTTGGACGAGGTCACAAAGGGATAGGTGCCGTGGTCGAGGTCCAGGAAGGTGGCCTGGGCGCCCTCCAGGAGTATCCGTCCACCGGCTTCCAGTTCGTCGTGGACCAGGCCGACGGCGTCGGCGATGTGCGGGGTGAGCCGGGGAGCGCAGATGCCCAGGTACTCCTCGGCCACCTCGTCGGCATCGACGGGGAGGCGATTGAACACCCGGGTGAGAACCTTGTTGGTGTGCTCCAGAGCGGCGCCTAGCTTCTTCCGGAAGATCTTCTCGTCCAGGAGGTCCTGGACCCGTATGCCGACCCGCATGGCGCGGTCGGCGTAGGCCGGTCCGATGCCCCGCTTGGTGGTCCCCAACCTGTTCTTGCCCAGGTGGCGCTCGTGGAGGGCGTCCAGCTCCTGGTGGTAGGGGAGGATCAGATGGGCGTTACCACTGACCCGGAGTTTGGCCGTGTCCACCCCCCGCGCCCCAAGCATGTCCATCTCAGAGAGGAGGACCCGGGGGTCGACTACCACGCCGTTGCCGATAACCGGCGTGACGTGCGGGTATAGGACGCCACTGGGAACGAGTTGGAGGGCGAAGGTCTCGTCGTCGACGACCAGCGTGTGCCCGGCGTTGTGGCCGCCCTGGTACCGGACGACCATCGACACCTCGCTCGCCACAAGGTCGGTGAACTTGCCCTTGCCCTCGTCGCCCCACTGCGTCCCGACGACGACGGTCGCGGGCACGGCACCTCTCCTGGATCGGGTCCCTTACGGGCCGATCCTATCGGCCGGCGGACCGGCCCTTGCCGAGGTTTCATCCGCCCCACCGGTCGTCGGCCCGGCCCGGGGACACCGTTGTCACACAGACCCGGAGCCTCTCGCGAGATGATCCTGCGCGACCTCCGCGCAACATCCACGGTTTCCCCAACGCCCTGTGGACAACCGACCACCGCCTACGGGGGATTGACGAGTGCTGTGGACCAAAAGCCTGCTTCAGACACTGCCACCAGGCCCAGAGCGGCCCGCCGACCGGTTCGAGAACTGCTGAGAACCAGCAGGTCAGCGGAACCGGACAAGCGCGTCAGCGCCTGCGTCGACCCTGGTAGACGGTCACGCTTTGCTTAACCGGAACCAGGTCGCGCCTGTACTGTCGGTGGACCTCGGCCACCGCCTGGCTGCCATCGGACCGGGCTCTGTCCAGCTCGTCCTCCAGGCGGGTCACCTCGGCCTCCAGGGCTAGTACACGCTTCACGCCGGCCAGGTTGAGGCCTTGCGCGGTGAGCTGCGCTATTCGCAACAGCATGGCCACGTCGGTCTCGCTGTACCTCCGGTTGCCTCCGGTGGTCCGGGCCGGGTCCACCAGGCCCTTTCGTTCGTAGATGCGCAGGGTCTGTGGGTGCATGCCGGCCAACTCGGCGGCTACCGAAATGACATACACCGCCTGGTCTGGACCGGGCCTGGGCTGAGGCATCAGCGTGCTCCCTGCATCGGGTCTCAGTCTGACAGCCCGTCGCGGAGGCTGCCGTCGGTCGCCTCGGCCAGGGCCTCGATGGCCGCCCGCTCGGCCTCGGTCGGGTCGCTCGGGACGTGGACCTCCACGGTGACCAGCAGGTCACCGGCGCCCCGCCGGTCCGGCACACCTCGCCGTCGCACCCGGAGGGTTTGGCCGCTTCTGGTTCCGGCGGGGACCCGGACGGTGACCGGTCCACCGTCGAGCGTGGGCACCGCGACCTCGGCGCCGAACACCGCCTCGGGGAAAGAAACGGGCACGACCACCGTCAGGTTCCGACCACGGCGCCCGAACCGAGTATGGGGCTCGACCGCCACCACCACGTAGAGGTCGCCGTCCGGGCCGCCCCGGCCCCGCTCCCCCCGGCCCTTCAGTCGAATGCGCTGGCCGTCGTCCACCCCGGCGGGGATGCGCACCCGAACTTCGCGTGGCCGACGTTCAGCCCCCGAGCCGCGACAGGTTCCGCAGGGGTCCTCGATCCGGTGGCCTCGGCCACCGCATGCCTCGCATGGTCGGCTGAACGAGAAGGGCCCCTGGTCCTCGGCCCGGACACCCCGACCACCACACGTTTCACAGGTCGTGGGTCGGGTTCCCGGGCGGGCACCGCTCCCCCCGCAAGCCGAACAGGCCACGGCACTCACCAGGTGGACGGCGGTGGTCACACCATTCACTGCCTCAAGAAACGACAGGGTTAGGCGGGTCTCGAGGTCGGCGCCCCGACGACCCTGCGAGCCGCTACGGCCACCGCCGAACATCCCTCCGAACAGGTCCCCCAGATCGATACCGCCGGGAAATCCCCCACCAGGAAAGCCGCCGCCGGGCATCCCACCGCCCATCGGCCCCATGGCCCGGACTTGGTCGTATTCGACACGTCGCTCCTCGTCGCCGAGGACGTCGTAGGCGGCCGACACCTCCTTAAACCGGGCCTCGGCCGCGTCGTCGCCTGGGTTGGCGTCGGGGTGGAGTCGGCGGGCCAACTTCCGGTAGGCCTTGGTGACATCCCTGGCCGTGGCGCCCTTCTCGACGCCGAGCGTGGCGTAGTAGTCCTTCTCGAACCACTCGCGCTGGGCGGTCATTGACGCCTCCGTCCTACCGGATCAACCTCGGACGCGGACCATGGCCGGACGGAGGACCCGACCGTCCCAGACGTAGCCGCGACGGAGAACCCCAACCACCACCTGGCCGACGTCCACATCGTCGGGGTCGTCGGCCGGCTCGTGGAGCACAGCCTCGTGCCGGGTCGGGTCGAACGGCTCACCCAGCGGGTCAAGCACCTCCAACCCGGCTGGTTCCAGGACTTGCACCAACGACGTCCGGATGGGGGTCACGTCGTCCGCGCCGTGTTCGACGGCCAGGTCGCAGGCGTCCAGGACCGGCAGGATCTTCTCGACCAGGTCGCCGCGGGCCCGGGCGCTGACGGCGGCGCTGCGCTTCTCGACCTGCTTTCGGAAGTTAGCGAACTCCGCGGTGACCCGCTGTAGGTCGACCAGGTACCCGTCCCGCTCGCCCTCCAGCACGGCCATCACGTCCAGGACCGGATCCCCGGCCTCCGCCTCGTCATCACCGGGCAGAGGATCGCCGTTGCCGCTATCCGATCCGGGGACACCGGGGTCCGGGGTCACCTTGGTGTCCGAGACGGAGGGCGGCGGACCGGAGACGTCTGTTGGCGGGTCAACACCCTCCGGCTCCTCGGCCGGAGGAGGAGCGCCCTCCGTCACCGAACCGCTCACGACTCGTCGACGATCTCGGCATCTACCACGTCGTCATCCGCCACGTCCCCACCGTCGGTCGCGCCAGCCGTCTGCTCGGCTTGAGCGGCCTCGTACAGGCGCTGTCCGAACTCCTGGCTGGCCGACATGAGGGCTTCGGTGGCGTCCTTCACCGCGTCGGTGTCGTCGCCGTCGAGGGCCTTCTTGAGAGATTCCAGCTTCTCAGTGACTGACGTCGTCTCGTCCTCGGTGAGCTGGTCGGCCTGGTCGGCTAGGAGCTTCTCGGTCTGGTACACGAGGTTGTCGGCCGTGTTCCGAACCTCGGCCTGCTCCTTGCGGAGCCGGTCCTCGTCGGCGTGGGCTTCAGCGTCGCGCACCATCTGGTCGATGACGTCCTTGTCGAGCGAGGATTGGCCGGTGATGGTCATGGACTGCTCGTTGTCCGTCGCCCGGTCCTTGGCCGACACGTGGACGATGCCGTTGGCGTCGATGTCGAAGGTGACCTCGATCTGTGGGGTACCCCGGGGGGCGGGGGGGAGGTTGATCAGCTGGAACTTGCCCAGGGTCTTGTTGAACTGTGACATCTCGCGTTCACCCTGCAGGACATGGATCTCCACCGATGGCTGGCCGTCCTCGGCGGTGGTGAACACCTCTGAGCGCTGGATGGGGATGGTGGTGTTGCGCTCGATGAGGCGGGTCATGACGCCGCCCTTGGTCTCGATACCGAGCGAGAGCGGGGTCACGTCGAGGAGGAGGACGTCCTTCACCTCGCCGACCAGGACTCCGGCCTGGACGGCGGCTCCGATGGCCACCACCTCGTCCGGGTTGACGTTCTTGGATGGGTCGCGCCCGGCGATCTCTTTGGCCAGGTCTACGACGGCCGGCATACGGGTCGAGCCACCGACCAGGAGCACGTGGTCGACCTGTCCCCGGGTCAGGCCAGCATCCTTCACCGCCTGTTCGAACGGTGCCCGACAACGGTCTAGGAGGTTCGCCGTGAGCTCCTGGAACTTCGCTCGACTGAGCGAGTAGTCGAGGTGGAGGGGGCCCGCGTCGGTGGCTGTCACGAACGGCAGGTTGATTTGGGTCTGCTGGACCTGGGACAGCTCGATCTTCGCCTTCTCGGCGGCCTCCTTGAGGCGCTGGGCGGCCATGGGGTCGGCTCCTAGGTCAACGCCGTGGTCGTTTCGAAACGAGGTGACTAGCCACTGGATGACCGCCTCGTCCCAGTCGTCGCCTCCCAGGTTGGTGTCGCCGTGGGTGGCCTTCACCTCGAACACCCCGTCGCCGATCTCCAGGACCGAGACGTCGAAGGTTCCGCCTCCGAGGTCGAACACCAAGATGGTCTGCTCCTCGCCCTCCTTGTCGAGGCCGTATGCGAGGGCGGCTGCCGTGGGCTCGTTGATGATGCGGAGCACCTCGAGGCCAGCGATCTGACCCGCTTCCTTGGTGGCCGTCCGTTGCGCGTCGTCGAAGTAGGCGGGCACGGTGATGACGGCCTGGTCGACCGTGGTCCCTAGGTACGCCTCGGCGTCCCGCTTGAGCTTCTGGAGCGTGCGGGCCGAAATCTCCTGTGCGGTGTATTCCTTGCCGTCGATGTCCTCGCTCCACCTGGTGCCCATGTGACGCTTCACCGAACGGATGGTGCGCCCAGGGTTGGTGATGGCCTGGCGCTTGGCCACCTCGCCGACCAGGACTTCTCCGTCCTTGGCGAAGGCGACCACTGACGGCGTGGTCCGCGAGCCCTCGGCGTTGGCGATTACGACTGGGTCGCCACCTTCGAGGACGCTGACCACCGAGTTGGTGGTTCCGAGATCGATGCCCACGGCCTTGCCCATGGTCTGCACTCCTTGCTTTCTGTCTGGTTCTCTCTGGGGAAAACTCGTCGATTTGGGGGCGGATGGGCCCTGTCGGCCCCGGGATCAGGGGGAGGGTTCTCGGGACCGACGATGCAGGCTAGGGATTGCCTGCGATGGCTCCACCATTTTGTATTAGTAGACACTCTAGAATCTTGAGTCTTAGTTTAGCAACTTTTGAACCGAAATCTTGACAGGGGCCAATGACACCAGTCGGGTACCGTTGGCCGGCCCGCCACCCCACGGTTCGAGGACATCATGCCCACGCTGATCCTGCTGCGCCACGGCCAGAGCGAGTGGAACGCCACTAACCAGTTCACGGGCTGGCACGACTGCGACCTCACCGAGTTGGGCGAGGCCGAGGCCCGCGAAGGCGCCCGCCTCCTCGCCGACGCAGGGATCCTCCCCGACGTGGTCCACACGTCGGTCTTGACCCGGGCCATCCGCACGGCCGACATCGTGCTGGAAGCCCTCGGGCACGACCAGATCCCCGTTCGTCGCCACTGGCGTCTCAACGAACGCCACTACGGTGACCTCACCGGGCTGGATAAGGCAGCCACCCGGGAGAAGTACGGCGAGGAGCAGCTCCTGGCCTGGCGACGGGGATACGACACCCCTCCCCCTCCCATCACGGCGGACAATCCCTATAACCCCAACCACGACCCCCGGTACGCCGACATGGAACCACCCCTGGCCGAGTGCCTGGCCGATGTGGTGGAGCGTCTGTTCCCCTACTGGGACGGGGTCATCGCCCCGGACCTACGGGCCGGCCGGATCGTGCTGGTGGCCGCCCACGGCAACAGTCTCCGCGCCCTGTGCAAGGTGCTGGACGGCATCTCAGACGAGGACATCACGGCCCTGAACATCCCGACCGGGTCCCCACTGGTCTACGAGCTAGCCGGAGACCTCAGCCCGCAGGAGGACAGGGCCGTCCTGGAACGGTCGCTGGACCCTGAGGCGGCCCGGGCGGCGGCCGAGGCCGTGGCGCGCCAGGCCGGCTAGCCGGTCCGAAACGAACTGCTGGCGGGCCCGACTCCTTCTCGTTCGGCGGCTCCAGGCCGCGATGACCATTCGGGCGGTACTTCTCACGATTGCCTCCTCCGGAGGTGGGCTTCGGTTCGAATGACCAGATCGTTCGAACGGCTCGTTTCTCGTCTGTTTCGTCTCTGTGAACCAAAGGTCAACTACCCCACAGTGACTGCCTGACAGTGACCACCGGACGGTTAGTCTCCGGTCGCCATGGCTGAGAACCGCTTCCGTCCCAACCACGCGGTGATCGGACTCGGCATCGCCGTTGCTCTGTTCACCGCCGCCTCCGGCGTCGCCTCGGTCGTCAACGGATTCCACGACGATTCCCCGGTCACTCGTGAGGTTTTCTTCAACGTCCCCGGGCCGTTGAAGCTGGCCTTCTACACCGTGATCCCGGTGCTCATCATCTACGGAGCCGTTCTGTTCTCACACCGGGTCCAAAACTGGCAGCGCGGCACCCCCGACAACCGGGCCACCACGGCCGGCAACGCCAAGCGACGGTTCGGCGACTTCCGATCGGGCGTCTACATGCAGACCCTGCTCCGGGAGCCAGCGGCCGGCGTCATGCACGCCCTCATCTACTTCCCGTTCCTGATCCTGATGGCCGTGACCACCGTCCTGGAGATCAACCATCAGGTCCCCGAGGCCATGAAGTTCCTCCACGGCGACGTCTACCGGGCCTACACCGCGGTGGGTGACATCGCCGGTGTGCTCTACCTGGTCGGCGTGGTGTGGGCCCTGCTGCGCCGCTACGGACCACGCCGGTTCCGGCCGTACCGGATCCGCATCAAGTCCAAGCCCGAGCACGCCGCAGTACTGCTGATCTTCCTAGCCATCGGTGTCACCGGGTTCGGCGCGGAGGCGTTCCGCATCGCCCTGCAGGACACGGCGTCCGGCGGCTACGGGGCCGACGCCGAGACCTGGTCAGTGATCGGCTACCCGCTTGCCCTGGCCATCGTCGAGGTGGACTGGCTGATCGACGACCTCGCCGGCTGGCACCAGGGCTGGTGGATCGCCCACGTGGGCGCCTTCCTGGCCTTCCTCGCCCTGCTGCCCATCACCATGATCCGGCACATGTTCACCTCCCCGCTGAACATGTACCTGCGGGACCGGGACCGCCCAAAGGGAGCCATGAAGCCCCTCCCCAACCTCATGGAAACCGAGTTGGAAAGTTTCGGCGTCTCCACCATCGAGGAGTTCACCTGGAAGCAGTTGCTGGACACCGACTCCTGCACGATGTGTGGCCGGTGCACCAGCGTCTGTCCGGCCCACGCCACCGGCAAGCCGCTGGACCCCCGGGAGATCGTGCTCAAGGTAGGCGAGGTCATGGCAGCCACCGGCGACCCGAAGGTGTCGCCCCCCCTCGGAACTGACGTCGAGGTCACGGTGCCCGCCAACTGGATGTTCGACCGGATCACCAACGACGAGCTGTGGTCGTGCACGTCGTGCCGGGCATGTGACGAGATCTGCCCGGTCAACATCGAAATCCTGGACAAGATCCTGGACATGCGGCGTTACCTGTCGCTCATGGAGTCGGACTTCCCGAAAGAGTTGGGGGCTGCCTACCGGTCGATGGAGAACTCGGGTAATCCGTGGGGCCTGTCCCAGAGTGAGCGGGCCGAGTGGGTCGGCGACCTGGAGGGCATCGAGGTCCTAGACGGCGGCGACCCGTTCGAGTCCGAATACCTCTACTGGGTGGGCTGCGCCGGGTCTTTCGACGACAAGAACAAAAAGGTGTCGCGGGCCATGGCCTCCCTGATGCTGCGGGCCGGCGTGTCCTTCTCCATCCTCGGCCCGTCAGAGATGTGTACCGACGACCCGGCCCGTCGGTCCGGCAACGACTACATCTTCCAGATGCTGGCCACGCAGAACGTTGAGACGCTCAACGGGATGGGCGTGAAGAAGATCGTCACCCAGTGCCCCCACTGCTTCAACACCCTGGCTAACGAGTACCCGCAGATGGGTGGGCACTACGAGGTGGTGCACCACAGCCAACTCCTGGAGTGGCTGATCGACCAGGGCCGCCTGGACATGGAGGGGGCCCGACTGGAGGAACGGGTGGTGTACCACGACTCCTGCTACCTGGGCCGCCACAACGACGTCTACTCGGCGCCCCGAAACGTGATCGGCAGTCTGGCCGGGATTGACCTGGTGGAGGCCGACCGGCAGGGGACGAATGGCATGTGCTGCGGAGCGGGGGGAGGTCGCATGTTCATGGAGGAGCACATCGGCAAGAACATCAACGTCGAACGCTCCCAGGAACTGCTGGCCACCGGGGCCGGGCGTATCGCCACGGCCTGCCCCTTCTGCTACGTGATGATCGATGACGGGGTTCGGGGAGAAGGTGTCGACGACGACGAGGTGAAGGTCGGCGATATCGCCCTGCACCTGCTCGAAGCCCTGGAAGCCCGGGACACCGCCGCGGTCGAGGCGGGCGATAGGGGCGCCTGACCCGATCCGGTCGGCGTCCTACAGGTCGAAGAACTGGATGGCGTTGCCGCCCAGCACGGTGCCCCTCTGCCGGTCATCTAGGAAGGCCGATCCCCGCACGAGTTTCCCCGGGTGTTCCTCGCCCAGCGGGAACGGGGTATCTGAACCAAGCATCACCCGCTCGGACCCCATCACGGACACCAGGAGGCGCAAGGCGTCGTCGTCGAAGACCGCTGAGTCGACGCTGAAGCGGTCCGTGTAGTGCGATGGCGGGTCCGGACAGTCGGCTCGGACCAGATCTCGCCGATGCCAAGCGTTGTCGGCCCGGCCCAGCTGGGCGGAGAAGCTGCCTCCGCCGTGGGCGAAGCACAACCGCAGTTCTCGGGGTAGGCGCTCGAAGGCCCCTGAGAGAATCAGCGACAGGATGGCCAAGTGGGTCTCGGCGGGCATGCCGACAATCCACTGCAGCATGTGGTGGGACATCCGGTCGGCGCCCACCGGCTCCCAGGGGTGAACCAGAACCGGGATCCCCTCCTCGGCACAGTGGTGGAGAAACCGTTCCAGCTCGGGATCGTCCAGGTTTCGTCCCGACACCTGGGTCCCCACATGTACGCCGACGTGGCCGGCGGCCACCGACCGGGAGGCCTCGGCACAGGCCCGGTCAACATCCTGGAGCGGCACCTGGCAAAGAGGACGTAGGCGGTCGGGATAGTCGTCGCACATCTCCAGGGCTAGGTCGTTGACCAGGCGGGCCCAGGACCTGGCGACCACCGGATCGGTCCCGTACCCGAAGAGCAGCGGCGTGGCCGAGACAATTTGGATGTCGATCCCGTGCACGTCCATCTGGGCCACCCGCACGGCCGGGTCCCACAGAGAGGCCTCCACCGGGCGGTACTCGTCTCCCCCGACCATGAGCTGGCCCGTACCGTCGCCGTCGTCGCGCAACCATGGTCCGGCCGAGCCCAGCATCGCCCCCTGTCCCCGGGTGATCCGGGGAAAGAAGTGGGCGTGGATGTCAACAACCGGTGTCACCACCGCGTCATCCCTCCCCGGGGTGGACGGCCCCGCACCTCGTGCAGGTCCGGGCCTCCGGGTCGTCGTAGAAGGCCTCGAACAGCGGTGGGAGGTCGTCCACGATGGAGGTGAGCTGGACCTCGACACGGTGGACCAGATGGTGGCAACTTCCGCAGTACCACTCAAACCCGTCGACCTCGCCCTCCGATCGGGCGTACTCCACCACGAGGCCGATCCCGTCCGGGTCGACACGCTGGGGGGAGTGCCTAACGCCGGGCGGCAGGAGAAATACCTCGCCGGCTCGGATCTCCAGGTCGACCGGCGGGCGGCCCTCGTCCTCCATGATTCGGAGCACCATCGATCCCTCGATCTGGTGGAAGAACTCGGGCCGCGGGTCGTCGTGGTAGTCGGTGCGCCGGTTCCCGCCACCCACCACCATCACGATCATGTCGGAGTCCAGCCAGACCTGCTTGTTGGCCACCGGGGGCCGGAGCTCGTGGCGGTGCTCGTCGATCCACCCCTGTAGGTCGAACGGCGGGCCGAACGGGAACCCCACGGCTCAGCCCCCGTTCCTCTGGCGCGCCGTGGCCTTCACCTCAACCAGCAGGTGGGGGTGGGGAAGGGCCCGCACGGCGACTGTGGTCCGGGCCGGGGCCTCCCGGCCGGTGAAGAACTCGGCCCACGCTTCGTTCCAGGCGTCGAAGTGGCCCATGTCCACCAGGAAGGCCGTGGCGTCAACCAGGTCGCCGCGGTCTAGGCCGTGGTCGGCCAGGATCCGCTCGACGTTGGCCAGCACGGCCCGGGACTGGACGGCCGGGTCCAGCCGGACTGTCCCGTCGTCCCTGACGTCGGCACCTTCAACGGTGTCGTCGAACCTCCGGGCGCTGGTCCCCGACACGTGGACCAGGCCTCCTGCAGCGCGTGCGTGCGGAAATGCTCCCCGGGTGTGCGGGAGCGGATCGCTCACTGGTCGAAGTTCTCCCAGTAGCGGCTGGGCCGGGGGCCGTCCTGGCCGCGGTACTTGGACCCCAGCTCCCTGGAACCGTACGGCCGATCAGCAGCCGTCGTCATCCGGACGAACGAGATCTGGCCGATCTTCATCCCCGGGTAGAGGGTGATGGGAAGGCTGGCCGCGTTGGACAGTTCCAGGGTGAGTTGGCCGTCCCACCCGGCGTCGACATAACCGGCCGTCGAGTGGATG
>JAKURX010000070.1:0-4856 GCA_022451505.1 Acidimicrobiales bacterium
CCCACACGACGACATGGATCCTGGAGGAACCCGACCCGAAAGCCGTGGCCGCCGTCCGGTTCCCGGTCGTGGACCGCCTGGCTGACCTTCCCGCGCTGCTAGCCGACTGGACCGTCGCCTGACCGCCGGTCAGCGGAGGTAGGTGCCATCGGCCGAAGCAAGGGCCATGACGACGCCCACGTCGACCACCCAGGGGCCGTCGGCCCTAACCGATAGGACGACCCGCTCGCCGTCGGCTAGGCGACGCTTCCGCTCTCCGTCGAAGGCCAGGAGCAGCGGACCGGCCACCTCCACGCCCTCTCCGGGGCCAGGCGACGGACCTCGACGAGGCCCAGGTCGTCGTAGTGCCCCGGGGCTGTCGGCCCACGGACCACCCGGTCGCACTGCTCCACCGGACCAAACCGGAGCAGCAGCCCGTCTGCGCATCCAGGCTCCAGAGGCTCGACCAGACCCCCCACCCCGGCAAACCCCACGGCGGTCGGATCCGACCGGGCCAGCACAGCGACCCGAACTGTCGACGGATCAAACAACTCGAACGATCCGACGTACGGATCGTCGACGGCCACCGCGTCAACGAGGGCCAGATCGTCCGGCTGGTCGGCCCCCGCCGGTGTGACCCGGATCACGGTGGCCGGCCGGGCCACGTCGGCCACCACGCACCGCCCTGTGGCCAGGTAGCCGGCCGCCGCCCCGGCCACCGTCGGTTCGACGAGCAGGGCAAAGGCGTTGTTGGTCCCGGTCGACAGCGGAATCACGGGCAGGTCTGGCCAACCGCGGGCTGCCGCCCGGTTGGTACCGTCCCCGCCCAGGACCACCACCACGGCACACCCAGCCTCCCTCATGGCCCGCACAGCAGCCACCGTGTCCTCCTCGGTGAAGGTCAGGTCCAGGTCCAGCCACGACAGATCGACGTCGCGCATGGTCTCGGTAGCCCGCCGCACGATCCGGTGCGGGTCGTGGTGGACCACGAACCGACTGGCTCCGGCCTCTCGAGCACCACGGACAACCCGACGGACCACGTTGGCCTTGTCCTCCACGGTGACGGTGCCCGCCGCGGCTACGGCCCGGCGGACATCGGTCCCCGAGCGCGGGTTGACCACGATTCCGATCGGTCGACCCGGGGGTCCGTCCACCATGGGCCGGACCGTACCGGTCGCCGCTGAGGGAGCCCGAACGGGAGGCCCCTAGGGTCCGGACGGATGGGCAAACCGGTCGACGACGCCACGGGAGCCGTCGCCGCTGACCCTGACGAGCCAGCCACGGCCTGGGGAGCCCGGCGGGCACGCATCCGACAGCGCAGCAACTACCGGAGGCTGGTCCTCGTCACTGCCCTGTTTGGAACGGCTGCCGGTAGTTACCCGGTGACCGTGCTGTCGGCATCGCTCCCCCGAATCGCCGACGACCTGGGTGCACGGGACGACACCATCGCGTGGGTCTTGGCCGCCCCCCTGCTGGCCTTCGCCGTAGTGACTCCGATCGTGGGCAAGGTCGGTGACCTCTACGGCCACCGCCGGACCTACCTGATCAGCTTCGCCCTCGGCGCGCTGCTGGCTTTCGCCACCGCCCTGGCCTGGGATACCACCTCGCTGATCGTGCTGCGGACCGTCGCCCAAGCCGCTAAGGCGGCAGCAGGGCCGTCCGCCATGGCCATGATCCTGTCCACCTTTCCGCGGCGGGAACGGACCCGTGTTCTGGGCACCTGGGCTGTCGTGGTAGCCCTCTCGCCGGCTCTCGGCGTGGTAACCGGTGGCCCACTCATCGAGTGGATCGGGTGGCGAGCCCTCTTCGTTGTGCAGGGCACAACGGTGCTCATCGCCCTGGTAGGCGCCCTGTTCATCGTTCCGGAAACGCCCCGGCGGACCGGTATCCGGTTCGACCTCCCCGGTGCGGCGACCCTCGGCCTCGGGGTGGGTGGCCTGCTCCTGTCCATCAACCGGGGAATCTCCTGGGGGTGGACCCATCCGGTGGTGCTGGTGGCCGCCGTGGTGGCCCCGGTCGGCCTGGCCGCCTTCGCCCGGATCGAGACTCGATCATCGGCCCCGCTGCTCCCACCGGCCCTCCTCCACCACCGCGCATTCACCCGTCCCATGGTGGCCCAGGCCGTCCTCCAGGCCGGCTACATGGGCGCCATGGTCATGGCCCCTTTCCTGTTGGCACGGCGGTGGGGCTTCCAACCCACGGCCATCGGGCTGGCGATGCTGCCCCGGCCGCTGTCCTTCGCCTTCTTTGCCAGGTTGGGAAGCCACCACGACCCCCGTCACGGTGCCCGGCGGGTGGCAGTCACCGGGATGTTGGTATTCGCCCTGGCCATGGTGGTGGCTGGGATCGGTGCCTACCAACGCTGGCTTCCGGTCTTCCTGGTCGGCGCGATGCTGTCCGGTGCAGGCAGCGGCTACATCAGGCCGACGATCGCCAATGCCGTGACCTCGGCGGCCGGCGATGACGACCTGGGTGTCGCCGGTGGATCCATGAACATGCTCCAGCAGATCGGCGCCGCAGTCGGAATCACCGTGCTGACCGCTCTGATGGGCGACGCGGTGGACGGCGGGCGCTTTTTGACCCTGCACCTGGTGGCGGCGGGCGCCGGCATCGGTGCCGCCGTTCTGGCTACCGGGATGGTGGACCCCCTGCCGGGGAGCAGCCGGAGATCGGTCAGCACCCGTGGTCCCGGGGGCCCGGCGGGGGCTTAGCCGTAGTCGTAAAAGCCCCGGCCCGTCTTGCGGCCCAGGTGGCCGGCAGCCACCATGCGACGCAGCAACGGGGGCGGTTGGTAAAAGTCGTCGCCGTACTCGGCGAACAGCGTCTCGGCGACCAGCATCATGGTGTCCAGCCCGATCATGTCGCTGAGTTCGAGCGGGCCCATCGGGTGGGCGGCACCCAATTTCATGCCGTTGTCTATGTCGGCGGCAGTGGCATGGCCGTCGGCGTACATCCGCATGGCGGCGTTCAGGTAGGGCACTAGCAGCATGTTGACCACGAAGCCCGCACGGTCCTTGGCCGCCACCACCACCTTGTCCAGGACATCGGTGGCGAACGCGGTGATCAGGTCGGTCACGGCGGGGTCGGTGCGGACCGACGGGATCACCTCGACCAGCTTCATCACGGGGGCCGGGTTGAAGAAGTGCATGCCGATGACCCGCTCCGGGCGGCCCGTGGCCATGGCGATATCGATGATCGGGATGGACGAGGTGTTGGTGGCCAGGACAGCGTCGGGCGAGGCCACGACCTCGTCGAGGGCTCGGAAGACCTCGGCCTTGAGGTCGAACGACTCGACGACCGCCTCGACGACCAGGTCGCAGTCGCTCAGGTCTCCGATCTCGGTGGTGAAAGACAGGTTGCCGAGGGCCGCTCCGTGGGCCGCCTCGTCGAGCTTGCCTCGCTCCAGGGCGCGATCCAGGGACTTCTGGATCCCGGCTCGGCTCCGCTCAACAACCTCAGGAGTCACCTCACGGACCACGGTGGGCAGGCCGGCCTTGGCCGTCAACTCGGCCACGCCCCCACCCATCTGTCCGCCGCCCACGACTCCGACACGCTTGATACCCATCGCTCCTCCTGGTTCCCGTCTCTCGAACGACTCGCGTCAGTCCGACTCGGTCACGGTGACCGACTCGATGACCACGTCCTCCACTGGGCGATCGCCGGGGCCCGTCCGGACCTCCTGGATGGCCGTGGCCACCTCGACGCCCTTGATGACCTTGCCGAACAGTGCGTAGGCCGGTGGCAGGCCCACCCCGCTGGAGCCGGTGATCACGAAGAACTGGCTGCCGTTGGTGTCCGGTCCGGCGTTGGCCATGACCAACGAACCGACCTCATACCGGCCGGGCTTGGGCAGCTCGTCAGCGAACCGGTAGCCGGGACCGCCCCGACCCGACCCCTCCGGACAGCCGCCCTGAATCACGAAACCGTTGATCACCCGGTGGAACACAAGGCCGTCGTAGTAGTGCCAGCGGGCCAGGTATACGAAGTTGTTGACGGTCTTTGGAGCGGCCAGAGGGTCCAGGCTGATGGTCATACTGCCCATGGAGGTGACCATCTCCGCCGTGTAGGCCTTCGCCGGGTCGATGACCATGGGCGGGGCCGCCGGGAAGGAGATACGGCGCTCGCTGGAGCCGTCGGGGTTCGGGATCGGGTCCGACATTGGGATCTCCTCGGCGACCCGGATCGGGTGGGTGGTGCGCGGGCACCGGGCGGTCGCCGCAGGCAGGCTACGGGCCGCGTGGCCAGGGTCACCCAGCGGCGCGCGAGCCTTCGCTACGGTGCCGCGCATGGCACCCCGGCCGTTGTCTCGGTCCCCGGAGCAAGGCATGGGCGAGCCGTCTCTCGACCATCCGCTACGCAGCGTCCCTCCGCTCCGGTCCTCGACCCCGGTAGCCCCCGTCGAGCCGGCCCACTGGGTTGGCCTGGTGTGCTCCGGCTGCGAGGTGGCTTGGCGGGGCGACCCCGACGAGCCGTGTTGGTCCTGCGGGTCACGGGGAAGTCGGCCTGCCGGCACCATCGTGGTCCGCGACTAACTGCCTCCTGAAATTTCCAGGGCAAACATCCGGACGGTCTTGCCAGTGCCTCCGTCAGATCGCTCCCCTATGGCCTTGAAGCCGAACCGTTGATGAAAGTCCAGAGACCGCTCGTTGCGCGGCACCGTGTTGACTTCAGCACATAGGTGAGTGTGCCCGGCTGCGGAGGCGACGAAGGCCCGATAGAAGCCTTGGCCTAGACCCCGCCCCCAGGCCACTGGATCAACGACTACCCGGTCGACGTAGAGGAATCGGTCATAGCGGTCACAGAAATATTCGTAGTTGAGACTGTCGTAGGAACACTCGGGACCGTCCAAACCGACAAGGAAGGCCGCTACGGTGCCG
>JAKURX010000070.1:4866-9615 GCA_022451505.1 Acidimicrobiales bacterium
CTGCCACCATGACCAGGTGGGCCACCTGAAGGAACCAAGCCATCTCGTCCAGAGTGAGGTGGTTGACAGCCGGAACAGCGGCGTTGTTCAACTCGACCAGGCGGACCAGGTCATCGGATTCGGCAGGACGAATACCCGGACTGGTGACAGAATTCACTGTCCCTGCCACGCCACGCAACAGTCCCGTGCCACGGATCCGACCCTAGGGTCCAACCCATGACCAGTCAGACCATCGTGTCAGCAGCCCGCATGTCGAGCGGCTCAAAGATCTACGGAACCGGAGACACCGAAGTTCGCGCCCTGGACGGTGTAGACGTCGAATTCGAGCGGGGCAGATTTACCGCCATCATGGGACCGTCGGGCTCCGGCAAGTCCACCCTCATGCACTGCTCGGCAGGCCTCGACGACCTGACGTCGGGCACGGTCCACATCGGCGACGTGGAACTCGGCAGTCTCTCCGACCGCGACCTCACCCTTCTGCGACGGGACAAGGTTGGGTTCGTTTTCCAGGCGTACAACCTGATACCCACTCTGACCGCTGAAGAGAACCTCACGTTGCCCCTGGACCTGGCAGGACGAAAGCCCGATGCCTCGTGGATGGTCAACATCATCGAGACGGTTGGCCTTCAAGACCGTCTCCGACACCGGCCGGACGAGTTGTCGGGGGGCCAACAGCAACGGGTCGCCGTGGCCCGGGCGCTGGTGAGTAGACCAGAAATCGTCTTCGCCGACGAGCCGACCGGCAACCTTGATTCGATAACTGGCGGCGAGGTTCTCGACTTTCTGCGGGGCGCCGTAGACGACCTTGGCCAAACGCTCGTAGTAGTCACTCACGATGCCGGGGCAGCGGCGATGGCCGATCGGGTGCTGTTTTTGGCTGACGGGCGGATCGTCGACGAGATGACCGACCCCGACGCCGACCGTATTCTCGATCGAATCAAGGCCATCGGCGGCTGACTAAGTGTTCCGACTCACTTTCCGGAACATCACGCGCCGCAAGCTGCGGTTCGCCCTCACGACCCTGGCCGTGGTGTTGGGCGTCGCATTCCTGTCGACGTCGTTCTTCCTCACGGACCGGCTCCGAGACACTTTTGACGAGCTCGCTACCGACATCAGTGGCGAGTTGGACCTGGTCGTCCGGGCGTCGATCGACGAAGGGGCCGACCGAATCAACCGGCTCCCCGTACCGGAGGAGGTCCTTGGGTTCTTGCAGGACGTCCCTGGAATCCGATCCGTGGGACCGTCGGTCGTGGGATGGAATGTGGTCCCCCTGTACACCGACGACAACGGCGAACTCACGGCAATCGGCACCAACGGCGGAGCGCCGCAGTTCGGCTTCAACTACGGAGTACCGGACGGGGCCAACTACGGGAACGTATTGGAGGACCTAAGCCAACTCTTCATCACGGACGGTCGGGCCCCACTGCGCACCGAGTCAATATCAGACCCGGACATCGTCGGCGAGTTCATCCTCGACAACATGACGGCCGACGAATACGGGTTCACCATTGGCAAGACGTACACGGTCAGTGCACCTATCGGTAACCGCCAATTCGTCCTCGTAGGAACGGCCAACTTCGGCGACCCGGACGAAAACAAGAACATCGGCGCCAACATCAGCGCGTTCGACGAAGAGACTGCCCAGGAGGTCGCCAACAAGGTTGGCGTCTACGACGAGATCGCCATCGCCCTGGTGGACGATGCGAACGAGGTTGCGGTAATGACCGCAATCCGGGATCGCCTCGACATAGCGACAGCCGAATTCCGCGCCTTCCTCTCAACCCTTCCAGAGGACCAACAGAACCAACTAGCGGCTTTCGCAGAGGCCGAGTTAGAGGTGGTGACAGCAGCCACCAAGATCGCCGAGGACCAGAGTGACTTCGACCAATTCCTAAACATCATCTCCTCAGTCCTTCTGGGTTTCTCGGTCATCGCCGTAGTGGTTAGTGCCTTCATCATCAACAACACGTTCTCGATCGTGATCGGGCAGCGAGTTCGCGAACTGGCCCTGCTCCGAGCGCTGGGGGCCACAGGCCGTCAGATCAGCCGATCGGTAAGGCTGGAGGCAGTTGTAATAGGTGTGGTCGCGAGCGCACTCGGTCTACTAGCCGGCTACCTACTGGCCGCTCTGCTCCGTTGGGTGCTTGTCAAGATCGGCTTCGGAGATTTGCCCGGCTCGATCCCGATCCGACCCCGGACCATCGTTGTGGCCTCGGTGGTCGGAGTAGGCGCCACTCTCCTATCCTCGATCGGACCATCACGACGCGTTCGGAAAATTCCACCGGTCGCTGCCCTACGAGACGACCTGCGACTTACTCCGACGGGTCTGCGACGGCGCCTCGTGGTAGGTGGCGCAGTGACAGTCGCCGGTATCGGCGCCCTCGCCGCGGGTATGACCATCGAAATGTCCACCCGCTTGATCCTGGTCGCGATTGGAGGAGGCGCTCTCGCTGCATTCATAGGCGTATATCTGCTTAGCCCTGCGATAACCGGGCAGGTTGCGACCGTGCTCGGGTGGCCCATCCGCAAGGTGTACCGAGTACCCGGCCGACTAGCGACCGACAACGCTCGCCGCTCGCCGCGCCGCACCGCCGCAACCGCCGCCGCACTGACCATCGGACTCGCCCTGGTGAGCCTCGCCGCAGTGGTGAGCGACTCTTTGAAAGCGACCTTTCTGAGCACCATGGAACAGAGTGTCGAGGCGGATCTCTTCGTATATGGGGACACGTTCAACCCACAGGCTGGCTTCTCCACTGAACTCGGGGCCGACCTACAGCAGCTAGCTGTTCAAAGACCCGATCTCGTCAAGTCGGCAATGACGATGCGCTGGACTTTGGGTGGAGTGAAAATCGGTGACGGCTTCAAGGACGTGGTGGCCGCCGAGCTCGCAGTCCTCGACGAGCACATGAACCTGCAGGTGATCGAGGGCTCCGAGTTCCACGCCGGGACCAATGGGGTGCTGGTCCATCTTGACTCGGCGACCGATCTGGGGCTCACCATCGGCGATTCAGTCGCCGCCGAATTCCCAGGTAATCGGACTATCGAGTTGACCGTGGCAGCGATCTTTGAGGACTCGACCCTTCTGGGGAACTGGGTAGTCGACGTCTCGGTCTTTGACTCGCACCTTCCGACCGCGCCTCTTGGCTGGATCTCGGTGCTTTTCCCAGTCGGCGCTGACAACGACGCCTCTCGAACTGCTATCGAGGTCTACACCGACGCCTACCCGCAGGTCGTTGTAGAGAATCAATCCGAATTCCGCGATTCGCAGGAGAAGCAACTTGACCAGTTGCTGTCGATAATTCAGGTGTTCCTTGGACTGTCACTGCTGATCGCCGTGTTGGGCATCACCAACACGATGGCCTTGTCGGTCTATGAGAGGACGCGAGAACTTGGCCTCTTACGGGCCATCGGCATGACCCGCCGACAACTCCGCCGGATGATCCGCTGGGAGGCCGTCATCATTGCCCTCTTCGGTGGCCTGCTCGGCGTGGCCATGGGTGTCCTCTTTGGCTTAGCAGTGATCGCTGCCCTCCCCGAGACGTTCGTCGACATCGTGTCGATCCCCTACACAAGCTTGTTTGGCTACCTGCTGGTGTCCGGCCTGTTCGGGATGCTCGCCGCCATCCTGCCGGCCAGACGTGCCTCAAAGTTGAACGTGCTGGACGCCATATCCCACGAATAACAGCCCCTCCTCTCTTGAGGAGTAGCCCCCACCGAAGGTCCCCAGTGACTTAGAAGGCTCCGGTTGAGAACGGGCCTGTCTCCACCCTTCGGTGGAATCCGGTTATTCCAAAACTGGGGGTAGTGGCTCGGCGTGAACGATGGCCACCCGCCTGGTGGCCCGGGTCAGAGCGACGTAAAGGGCCCGCAAGCCCTGGGCGCGTTCTCGCACCATCCGGGCCGGTTCCACGACCACGGCCCCGTCGACCTCCAGGCCCTTGACCAGGCCGACGGGGACGACGGCCACCTGGGCGTCCAGGCCCTGACGGGTCGGACGGCCGTAGGCGATTCCGGCCCGTTCCAGGGCATCCTCGACGTCGGCGGCTTGCGAGTCGGTCGTGACGACGGCCAGGTTCCCGGCGCCCACGGCCTCCAGCTCGCTGCGGACCACCTCGGCCAGCCCGTCCAGCTTCTCGGCCTGTTCCCCGGTTAGAGCCACGAACCGTGGGGGGTCACCGTCACCACGAACTGACCAGGGTGGGGCCAGGTCCGGTGCGGCGACGGCCAGGACCCGGGCCGCCACGTCCATCAACGGTCCGGGGATCCGGTAACCCACGGTCAGCTCATGGCGCACGGGCGGGCGTCGATTCGGTAAGTGACGCAGGATCCCCTCCCAGTCGTCGTGGGCCCAAGCGCCCGTGGCCTGGGCGATGTCGCCCACCACCGTCATCGAGCCGTTCAGGGAACGGCGGTCCAGCATTCGGAGGTCCATCGGGGACAGGTCCTGGACCTCGTCGATCACGATGTGTCCGTAGGTTCGTACGGTGTCCTCCTCGCGGCGCCCCGGACGGGCTCCGAGGACGGCCCGAGCCTCATCTAGTAGCGGAGCGTCGGACGCTGTCCACAGGAGGTCGTCGGGCTGGGTCACCCGCTCCCGGTACAGGGCGTCAACCTGCTCGGTGGTCAGCGACGGGTCGGCGGACCGGATCAGGGCCCGGGATCCGAGCAGGTCGTTGAGCAACTGTGCCGGAGTCAGCACTGGCCACATCCACTCCAGGGCCTCGCGGACCGACAACTCACCCCGTAGGC